>JAIWOG010000219.1 GCA_020217035.1 Magnetospirillum sp.
CCAGTGGATCACGTGCAGGCAGCCGACTTTGTTGACCGCCATTTCATCGCCGGAAAAGCCCAGCACGTTCCACACGGTGTCGCTGAACCAGTCGTAAGACAGGGACTTGTCCGGGTTCTGACGACGCAAGAAGGCGAAACCGGGCACGCAAGCGGTCAGGCCGGCAAGCCTGGCCTCTAATGTGTCAGGCGAGATGGACCCGCCTGCCGCGGCGTGCGTTCTCGACTCGCTCAAACCGCTCCCTCCCACTCGTTCGCCTGTCGGTGGTGCGAACTTCGCCAGGATGGTATCGGCGAAGCAAGGTCAAGGCAACGACCCTCTGGCTTTAAGCCTCGAGTCGGGTGCGGAAATAGTCGATGGTGCGTTGCAAGCCGGTGTCCAGATCCACCACGGGTTCCCAGTCCAGCAACTGCTTGGCTTTGGTGATGTTGGGCTGGCGTTGCAGGGGGTCGTCGGCGGGCAGTGGCTTGACGACCAATTCCGATCTGGCGCCGGTCAGGCGGATCACCGTTTCAGCCAACTGGCGGATGGTCATCTCGCGCGGGTTGCCCAGGTTGATGGGGCCGGTCACCTGGTCCGGGCTGTTCATCAGCCGCACGAAGCCCTCGATGAGGTCGCTGACGAAGCAGAAGGACCGTGTCTGGCTGCCGTCACCGTAAATGGTGATGGGGCGGCCTTCCAGGGCCTGGACGATGAAGTTCGACACCACCCGGCCGTCGTCGGGGTGCATGCGCGGACCATAGGTGTTGAAGATGCGGGCCACTTTGATGCGCAGGCTATGCTGGCGGTGGTAGTCGAAGAACAGTGTTTCGGCGCAGCGCTTGCCTTCATCGTAACAGGCGCGCGGGCCGATGGGGTTGACGGCGCCGCGATATTCCTCGACCTGCGGGTGGACTTCCGGGTCGCCGTAGACTTCCGAGGTGGACGCCTGGAAAATCTTCGCGCCGATGCGCTTGGCCAGGCCCAGCATGTTGATGGCGCCATGCACCGATGTCTTGGTGGTCTGCACCGGGTCGCGCTGGTAATGCACCGGGCTGGCCGGGCAGGCCAGGTTGAAGATTTCGTCCACTTCCAGATAAAGCGGGAAGGTGACGTCGTGGCGGATCAACTCGAAATAGGGGTTGCCCATCAGATGGGCGATGTTTTCCTTGGTGCCGGTGTAGAAGTTGTCCACGCACAGCACGTCGTGGCCGTCGGCCAACAGCCGTTCGCACAGGTGTGAGCCCAGGAAGCCCGCGCCACCCGTCACCAGAACCCGCTTGCGTGCATATTTCATCATCGACTCCGCCAGTACATTCAGGGGTTCTTTAAGCCGGTTTGGTGGCCAAGGCAAGCCAGTGCTTGACTCTGTTGTGTCATGGGGCGTAAAAACCCAGCCTCTTCAGAGTCTCTGAGGAAACCCGTCACCACGGTGACCCGTCAGTCCGCGAATTCACGCGCACTGGCGCGTTTTCGTTTGGGGCGAATCCATTAGGAAGGTCCATGTTCGAAAGTCTGAGCCAACGTCTGTCAGGAGTGTTCGACAAGCTCACCGGTCGCGGTGCGCTGTCGGAAGCCGACGTTACCGAAGCGCTGCGCGAGGTCCGCGTCGCGCTGCTGGAGGCCGACGTCGCCCTGCCGGTGGTCAAGGATTTCGTCGGCCGGGTGAAGTCCCGCGCCGTTGGCCAGGACGTGGTCAAGTCGGTGACCCCGGGCCAATTGGTGGTCAAGATCGTCCATGACGAGCTGATCAACACCTTGGGCGGCCAGGGCTCGGAACTGAACCTCAACGCCGTGCCGCCCGCCGTCATCCTGATGGTCGGCCTGCAGGGTTCGGGCAAGACCACCACCTCGGGCAAGCTGGCGGTTCGCCTGAAGAAGGACAAGAAGAAGGTCCTGCTCGCCTCGCTGGACGTCTACCGTCCCGCCGCCCAGCAGCAATTGGAAATCCTGGCCCGTCAGGCCGAGGTCGGCTCGCTGCCCATCATCATGGGCGAGATGCCGGTGGCCATCACCAAGCGCGCCTTGGAGATGGGCCGCAAGGAAGGTTATGACGTCGTCGTCCTGGACACCGCCGGCCGCCTGCATATCGATCAGGAATTGATGGCCGAGGTGGCGCAGGTGCGCGACGTGGCCAAGCCGGTGGAAACCCTGCTGGTGGTCGATTCGATGATCGGCCAGGACGCGGTGACCCTGGCCAAGGAATTCAACGAGAAGGTGGGCGTCACCGGCATGGTGCTGACCCGCGTCGACGGCGATTCGCGCGGCGGCGCGGCCCTGTCCATGCGGGCCGTCACCGGCAAGCCCATCAAGTTCCTGGGCCTGGGCGAAAAGCTCGACGCGCTGGAGCCCTTCCACCCCGACCGCTTGGCCGGCCGCATCCTGGGCATGGGCGACGTGGTGTCCCTGGTCGAAAAGGCCATGGAAACCATCGAGCAGGAAGAGGCCGAGAAGCTCGCCAAGCGTATCGAAAAGGGCAAGTTCGACCTGAACGACATGCTGGCCCAGTTCAAGCAGGTCGAGAAGATGGGCGACCTGAAGGGCATCATCGGCATGATGCCGGGCCTGGGCAAGATGGCCGGGCAGTTGAAGGACGCCAAGATCGACAACAAGGCGGTGGCCCGGCAAAAGGCCGTCATCCAGTCGATGACGCCGGCCGAACGCAAGAACCCCGACCTGATCAAGGCGTCGCGCAAGAAGCGCATCGCCGCCGGCGCCG
This sequence comes from Magnetospirillum sp., assembly GCA_020217035.1. GTDB lineage: Bacteria > Pseudomonadota > Alphaproteobacteria > Rhodospirillales > Magnetospirillaceae > Magnetospirillum. Next base: position 2,699 of record JAIWOG010000219.1, read on the forward strand.
GGGTCTCGGTCCAGGACGTCAACAAGTTGTTGAAGCAGTACCAGCAGATGGCCGACGTCATGAAGAAGGTCGGCAAGATGGGTCAAAAAGGTTTGATGAGACATGGCCTGGGCGGTCTGTTGCCGCCGGGCATGCGTGGGTTCGGCCGCTAAGGCCGTTTGGTTCCAAGGTTTTAAGTAAGAGGAAAAACGAAATATGGCTCTGAAGATTCGTCTGGCCCGTGGCGGTGCCAAGAAGCGTCCGTTCTACCGCATCGTGGTGGCCGACGCCCGTTCGCCCCGCGACGGCCGTTTCATCGAAAAGGTCGGCACCTACAACCCGCTGCTGCCGACCGACCACGCCGACCGCGTCATCCTGAACACCGAAGCCATCCAGAAGTGGCTGGCCGTCGGCGCCCAGCCGACTGACCGTCTGGTCCGCGTGTTCGCCGACAAGGGCCTGATCGCTGCCCCGGCCCGCGCCGAGCAGACCAAGAAGAGCCAGCCCAAGGCCAAGGCCCAGCAACGCGCCAAGGAAGAAGCCGAGCGCGCCGCCGCCGCCGCCGAAGCCGAATCGGCCGCCGAGTAATTGGCGATGGGTTCCCGCGTGTGCATCGGCGCCATTGTCGGCGCACACGGGATCCGCGGCGCGGTCCGCGTCAAAAGCTTCACCGCCGATCCCCTGGACGTGGCCGCCTATGGCCCGGTCGAGGACGAGGCGGGAAAGCGCCGCTTCACGCTGAAGGTGATGGGCGAGATCAAGGACCACGTCCTGGTCAGCGTCGAAGGGGTGACCGACCGCAATGCCGCCGAGGCGCTGAAGGGCACCGGGCTTTACGTGTCCCGTGACCTTCTGCCCCCGACCGAAGAGGACGAGTTCCTGTATTCGGATCTGGTGGGGCTGAAGGTTCTGGGCACCGATGGTTCGGTGATCGGCACCGTCAAGGGTGTGGCCAATTACGGGGCCGGCGATCTGTTGGACATCGCCCGTCCCGGCCAGGGGAGCCTTCTGGTTCCCTTCACCAAGGCGGCGGTGCCGGAGGTGGATGTCGGCAAGGGGCAGGTGGTCGTCGATCCGCCGGCCTATGCCGAGGATGACGAGGGTGACGGAGCGAGCGAAGCGGGGCGTGAGCCAACCGAGCGGAGCGAGGGCCGGCGCCTGCGGCAAAACAAAAAGGGCGGGCAAGATGAACGCTGATCCGTGGCTGGCCACGGTTCTGACCATCTTCCCCGAGATGTTCCCCGGTCCGCTTGGCCTTTCCCTGGCCGGGCGGGCGTTGGCCAAGGGCACTTGGCGGTTGGATGCGGTCAATATTCGCGATTACGCGACCGACAAGCATCGTTCCGTCGATGACGTCCCCTTTGGCGGCGGGGCCGGCATGGTGATGCGTCCGGATGTGCTGGACGCCGCCATCAAGGCCAATCGGGGGGCAGGACCCTTGATGTACATGACTCCGCGCGGGCGCCTGCTGGATCAGGGGCTGGTGCGGGAGCTGGCGGACGGGCCGGGGGTGACCGTGTTGTGCGGCCGCTTCGAAGGCGTCGACCAGCGGGTCTTGGAAGCGAACGACGCCGTCGAGGTCAGCCTTGGCGACTTCGTCCTGTCCGGCGGCGAATTGCCGGCCCTGGTGCTTCTGGACGCGGTGGTGCGGCTGCTGCCCGGTGTCCTGGGCAACCAGGACACCCTGGCCGAGGAAAGTTTCGAGTGGGGATTGCTGGAATATCCCCATTATACCCGCCCCGCCGAATGGCAGGGCATGCCGGTGCCCGAGGTTCTGATCTCGGGTCACCACGAAAGAATTCGCGACTGGCGGCTTCGTCAGTCCGAAGAAGCAACGCGGACACGCCGACCGGATCTCTGGGACCGGTATGCCTCTGTCCGGCGCGGGAAGGACAAGCTTTAGGGCTTTTCCCGCGCACCGTCTAACGATGTGCCACCCGGGGTGGCACAGGGACAAGGAAGTGAAGAGATGAACATTATCGAACAGCTCGAGAAAGAGCAGATCGCCAAGCTGGTGGAAGGCAAGACCATCCCGGAATTCGCCCCCGGCGACACCCTGAAGGTGAACGTCAAGGTGGTCGAAGGCAACCGCGAGCGTGTGCAGGCCTATGAAGGCGTGTGCATCGCGCGCCGCAACGACGGTCTGAACTCGTCCTTCATCGTCCGTAAGATCTCTTACGGCGAAGGCGTCGAGCGTATCTTCCCGCTGTACTCGCCCAACATCGCTTCCATCGAAGTGCTGCGTCGTGGCGACGTGCGCCGGGCCAAGCTGTACTACCTGCGCGACCGTCGCGGCAAGTCGGCCCGTATCGCCGAGCAGACCACCGGCTATTCGGCCAAGGTGTCCGCCGGCGAGCGTGAAGCCGCCGCCACCGCCAAGGCCGACGCCTTGAAGGCCGCCGCGGCCGCCAAGGCCGAAGCTCCGGTGGAAGCCGCCGCCGAGGAATAAGCGTCGATTTGGAACCGTCACCCCCGGACTTGATCCGGGGGTCTGGATTGCCGGGTCAAGCCCGGTAATGACGGCAGCCAAGCTGATGTGTCCCGTTCTCCGTCACCCTGGGAATCCCCTGGGGTGGCGGAGGGTCGGGACTTTGCTATATCTGGCGTCCGGATTGCTAAACTAAGCATCCATGAAATCCTGATTTCGTTCGAGGAAGCCCAATGTCCAAGCCGCGCACGTTGTTCGACAAGATCTGGGACGCCCATCTGGTGGACGTCCAAGACGACGGCACCTGCCTGATCTACATCGACCGCCACATGGTCCACGAGGTCACGTCGCCCCAGGCATTCGAAGGTCTGCGCATGGCCGGCCGCAAGGTCCGCCATCCGGAACTGACCCTGGCGGTGGCCGATCACAACGTGCCCACCACCGACCGCTCCAAGGGCATCGAGAACGAAGAAAGCCGCATCCAGGTGGAAACCCTGGCGAAGAACGCCGCCGATTTCGGCGTCGAATATTACGCCATGGACGACATCCGTCAGGGCGTGGTGCACATCGTCGGCCCGGAACAGGGCTTCACCCTGCCGGGCGCCACCATCGTCTGCGGTGATTCCCATACCGCCACCCACGGCGCTTTCGGCGCCCTGGCCTTCGGTATCGGCACCTCCGAGGTCGAACACGTGCTGGCCACCCAGACCCTGGTGCAAAAGCCGGCCAAGAACATGCGCATCACGGTGAACGGCACGCTGCCGGCCGGCGTCACCGCCAAGGACATCGTGCTGGCCATCTGCGGCAAGATCGGCACCGCCGGCGGCACCGGCTATGTGGTCGAGTTCGCCGGCGAAGCGATCCGCAGCCTGTCCATGGAAGGCCGCATGACCGTCTGCAACATGACCATCGAAGCCGGGGCGCGGGCCGGTCTGATCGCCCCTGACCAGACCACCTTCGACTATGTCGCCGGCAAGCCGCGTGCCCCCAAGGGCGCCGCCTTCGAGGCCGCCGTCAGCTATTGGAAGACCCTGTTCACCGACGAAGGCGCCAAGTTCGACGCCGAGGTGGAACTGGACGCCAGCACCCTGGTCCCCCAGATCACCTGGGGCACCAGCCCCGAGGACGTGATCCCGATCACGGGCACCGTGCCCAATCCCGCCGACATCGCCGACGAGGGCAAGCGCAAGGCGGTGGCCCGGTCCTTGGAATACATGGGCCTGACCGCCGGCCAGAAGGCCACCGACATCGCCGTCGACGTGGTGTTCATCGGGTCGTGCACCAACGGCCGCATCGAGGATTTCCGCGCCGCCGCCGAAATCTTCAAGGGCCGCAAGGTCGCCCCCGGTGTCCAGGCGCTGATCGTGCCCGGTTCCGGCCTGGTCAAGGAACAAGCCGAAGCCGAGGGTCTGGACCAGATCTTCATTGAAGCCGGCGCCGAATGGCGCGAACCCGGTTGCTCCATGTGTCTGGCCATGAACGCCGACCAGCTGAAGCCCGGCCAGCGTTCGGCGTCCACCTCGAACCGCAATTTCGAAGGCCGTCAGGGCCGCGGTGGCCGCACCCACCTGGTCAGCCCGGCCATGGCCGCCGCTGCTGCCGTCACCGGCAAGCTGACCGACGTGCGGTCGCTGTAAGGGGAGGATCGATCCATGGAAAAGTTCACCGTTCTGACCGGCGTCGCCGCCCCCCTGCCGATGATCAACATCGACACCGACATGATCATCCCCAAGCAGTTCCTGAAGACCATCAAGCGCACGGGTCTGGGCAAGAATTTGTTCGACGAGATGCGTTACACCCAGGACGGCGCCGAAGTGGCCGATTTCGTCTTGAACCAGCCGGCCTATCGCAAGGCGCAGGTGCTGATCACCGGCAACAATTTCGGCTGCGGCTCGTCGCGTGAACACGCGCCTTGGGCCATCGCCGATTTCGGCATCCGCTGCATCATCGCCCCCAGCTTCGCCGACATCTTCTTCAACAACAGCTTCAAGAACGGCATCCTGCCCATCAAGCTGCCGCAAGAACAAGTCGATACGCTGATGAAGCAGGCGGAAAACGGCGCCAACGCCACCTTCACCATCGATCTGGCGGCCCAGGAAATCACCGCGCCGGACGGGTCGAAGACCAAGTTCGACGTCGATCCCTTCCGCAAGCATTGCCTGCTGAACGGCCTGGACGATATCGGCCTGACCCTGATGAAGGACGACAAGATCGCCGCCTTCGAGGCCACCCGCAAGACCCAGAGCCCCTGGCTGTAACCCGGAGTACCCAAGAATGACCGCCAAGAAACTGCTTATCCTCCCCGGCGACGGCATCGGCCAGGAAGTGATGGTTCAGGTCCGCCGCATCATCGACTGGATGGGCAAGAAGCGGAACATCTCGTTCGACATCACCGAGGGCCTGATCGGTGGCTCGGCTTATGACGTGCACGGCACGCCCTTGTCCGACGAGACCCTGGCTGACGCCATGGCCGCCGACGCCGTGCTGCTGGGCGCCGTCGGCGGTCCCAAGTGGGACGATCTGCCGTTCGAGGTGAAGCCGGAACGCGGCCTGTTGAAGATCCGCAAGGAAATGGGCCTGTTCGCCAATTTGCGTCCGGCCACCGTGTTCGACGCCCTGGTGGAAGCCTCGACCCTGAAGGAAGAAGTGGTCAAGGGCCTGGACATCATGATCGTCCGCGAATTGACCGGCGGCCTGTATTTCGGCCAGCCGCGCGGCATCGAGACCCTGCCCAATGGCGAGCGTAAGGGTGTGAATACGCTCACCTACACCACCAGCGAGATCCAGCGCATCGGCCGCGCTGCTTTCGACCTGGCCCGTAAGCGGGGCAAGAAGCTGTGCAGCGTCGACAAGGCCAACGTGTTGGAATGCACTGTCCTGTGGCGCGAAGAGATGATCAAGCTGCAAAAGGAAGAGTACCAGGACGTGGAACTGTCCCACATGTACGTGGACAACGCCGCCATGCAGTTGGTGCGCAACCCCAAGCAGTTCGACGTCATGGTCACCGAGAACATGTTCGGCGACATCCTGTCCGACTGTGCCGCCATGCTGACCGGTTCCTTGGGCATGCTGCCGTCCGCGTCCTTGGGCGCCGCCGATGCCAACGGCAACCGCAAGGCGCTGTACGAGCCGGTGCACGGTTCCGCCCCCGACATCCAGGGCAAGGACATCGCCAATCCGCTGGCCACCATCCTGTCGTTCTCCATGTGCCTGCGCTATTCCTTCAACATGGACGCCGAGGCCGACATGATCGAGGGCGCGGTCAAGGCCGTGCTGAAGGGCGGTCTCAGGACCGCCGACATCATGGCGCCGGGCAAGGCCAAGGTCTCGACCACGGTGATGGGCGAATCCATCATCCGTGAACTGGACAAGATGGTCTAAGCACTGTTTGACGACAAAGCCCGCCGCGAGCGATCGCGGCGGGCTTTTTCACGTCATTACGGCAGTGCGGGGCTGCCGCCCCGACCCAGATGGGCGCGGGCGAGAGCCCGCTATTGAACCCTTACGCGTTGGACAGGCCGCTGCCGTGTTGGCCCTGAACCAGCGACATGAATTCCTTGCGCGTCGCCGGGTTGTCGCGGAACACGCCCAGCATGCGGCTGGTCACCATGGTGACGCCGGGCTTGTGGATGCCGCGTGTAGTCATGCATTGGTGGGCGGCTTCGATGATCACCGCGACACCTTTGGGCTGCAACACCTCGTTGATGGTGTTGGCGACCTGAGCGGTCAGCTTTTCCTGGATCTGCAGGCGCTTGGCGAAGACTTCGACGACGCGGGCCAACTTGCTGATCCCCACCACCCGGCGATCGGGCAGATAGGCGACGTGACACTTGCCGATGATCGGCACCATGTGGTGCTCGCAATGGCTTTCCAGGCGGATGTCGCGCAGGATCACCATTTCGTCGTAACCGTCGGTTTCCTCGAAGGTGCGAGCCAGCATTTCCACCGGGTCCTGGTCGTAGCCGGCGAAGAATTCCTCGTAAGACCGCACCACGCGATCAGGCGTGCCCACCAAGCCCTCGCGGTCCGGATCGTCACCAGCCCAGCGGATCAGCGTTCGCACCGCTTCCTCGGCCTGTTCCCGACTCGGCTTGGCGGGGGACAGGGGGGCGGAATCCTTGGGCAAGGGCGGGTTCTGGCTTTTCACGTCGGACTCCTCGGTCATGGCAACGGACCTGGATGTGGCGTCGCCAGGGTCCATATGCAAGACCCGAAGGTCAATTCAACCTTATGGGTTGATGGGGGCTGTCCAGGGAAAACGCCGGGATGGTCACGTCGAAGACCTGGCCGTCGGGGCCTTGCATCTGGTAGCTGCCGGCCATGATCCCCGATGGCGTCGACAGCGGCGTGCCGCTGGTGTACTCGAAGCTTTCGCCGGGTTTCAGCACCGGTTGCTCGCCCACCACGCCGGGGCCTTGCACTTCTTGCAGCCGGCCCATGGCGTCGGTGATCTTCCAGTGCCGGCTTTTCAGCTGCACGGTGACCGCGCCCTGGTTCTCGATACGCACGTGATAGGCCCAGACGAAGTGGTTTTCGTCGGGCGACGACTGGTCGTCCAGATAATCCGGCCGCACGGTGATGCGGATCCCGTGGGTGGTTTCACAATACATGATCGACTGTTCCGCGCCCTGATGACGTCCCTATCTTGTCATCATATTCACTTTTCCAGCGCCAAGGCCAGATCGTCGATCAGGTCCTGGGCGTCTTCAAGGCCCACCGACAGCCGGATCAACCCTTCGCCGATGCCCTGGGCCAGCTTGGCTTCCGGGGTCAGCCGCTGGTGGGTGGTGGTCCAGGGATGGCAGGCCAGCGACTTGGAATCGCCCAGGTTGTTGGAAATGTCGATGACTTCCAGCCCGTTCAGCAAGCCATAGGCCGCCCCCTTGCCGCCCTTC
>JAIWOG010000220.1 GCA_020217035.1 Magnetospirillum sp.
AGGTGGAAGGCGACGATGCCGCCGAAGCCGCGCATCTGCGTCTTGGCCAAAGCGTGCTGGGGATGGCTTTCCAGACCGGGATAAAGCACGCGCTCGATCTCGGGGCGGCTTTCCAGGAAGCGGGCCACCGCCAGGGCGTTGGCACAATGGCGTTCCACCCGCAGATCCAGGGTTTCCAGACCCTTCAGCAGCACCCAGGCGTTGAACGGCGACAAAGCCGGGCCGGTGTGGCGCAGATAGGGGCCCAGCACATCGTTGCAGAATTCGTGGCTGCCCAGGATGGCGCCGCCCAGGCAGCGGCCCTGGCCGTCGATGTGCTTGGTGGCCGAATAAACCACCACGTCGGCGCCCAAGGCCAAGGGGCTTTGCAGGATCGGCGTGGCGAAGACGTTGTCCACCACCACGCGGGCGCCGGCCTGGTGGGCCAGGTCCGCCACCGCCGGCAGGTCGATGATGTCCAGCGTCGGGTTGGACGGCGTTTCCAGGAAGACGACGGCAGCAGGCTGCGACAGGGCGGCCCGCCATTGGTCCAGGTCGGTGCCGTCGACGAATTCGGCGGTGATGCCGAAGCGCGGCAGCAGATCGTTGATGATCCAGGTGCACGACCCGAACAAGGCGCGCGGTGCGACCACCCGATCGCCGGCCTTCAACTGGCAGACCAGGGCGGCGTGCACGGCGGCCATGCCGGACGCGGTGGCGCGAGCCGCCTCGGCGCCCTCGATGGCGGCCAGACGCTCCTCGAACATGGCCACTGTCGGGTTCTTGAAACGGGAATAGACCATGCGGTCCAAGGTGCCGTCGAAGCTTTGCTCGGCTTCCTGGGCGCTGCCATAGACGAAGCCGGAATTCATGAAGATGGCTTCGCTGGTCTCGGAGAAGCCGCTGCGGGCGGTTCCGGCCCGCACCGACAAGGTGCGGGGGCGCAGGGTGCGGGTGGTCTTGGTGGTCATCTGGGGCCCCTTCGGCAAGGATACCCGACCGGGGCATGGTCAGGAAAATCCTGACCAAGTGCCTCTTTAGCGCTTGTTTAACGTGGCCGCAAGCCGGTCGGACAAATCACCACGGGGGGAAATACATAGCTGGCGACGACAACAAGGTCAAGCTTGGCGGAACAACAAGACGCCCCTGTGAATAACCCTGTTAAGATTCCGGGAAATGCGACCACCCCCCCTTGAGTTGGGCGCTTTCCAGGATTACGTTGCAATGCAGCGAAACTCGAGGAGGCGATCCACCATGGACGCGACCGTGAAGCCCTATCAAAACGTTTCCACCCTGTCCTTGAAGGGCAAGAAGGGGTTGGTCATTGGCATCGCCAACGACCAGAGCATCGCCTATGGCTGTGCGCTGCATTGCCGCGCCAACGGTGCCGACCTGGCCATCACCTACCTGAACGACAAGGCTGAAAAGTGGGTGCGCCCGCTGGCCGAAGGTCTGGACGCCGACATCATCATGCCCTGCGACGTGGCGGTGGAAGGTGAGCTGGAAGCGGTGTTCGCGGAAGTCGAAAAGAAATGGGGTAAGCTGGACTTCGTCATCCACTCCATCGCCTACGCCAACCGTGAGGACCTGCATGGCCGCGTCACCGATTGCTCGCGAGACGGCTTCATGCTGGCCATGGACATCTCGTGCCATTCCTTCATGCGTTGCGCCAAGCTGGCCGAGCCGTTGATGAAGGATGGCGGCGCCATGATCACCGTGTCGTTCTATGGCGGCCGCAAGGTTGTCGAGCATTACAACGTCATGGGGCCGGTCAAGGCCGCCCTGGAAGCCTCCACCAAGTACATGGCCGCCGAGTTGGGTCCCAAGGGCATCCGCGTCCTGGCCCTGTCGCCCGGCCCGCTGAAGACCCGCGCCGCTTCCGGCATCGCCCATTTCGATGAATTGATGGATGCCGCCGCCGCCAAGGCGCCGACCCATCATCTGGCCGACATCGACGATTGCGGTTCCTTCGCCGCCTATCTGGTCAGCGACCAGGCCAAGTCGGTGACCGGCACCACCTTGTTCATCGACGGTGGCTACCACATCGTCGGTTAGGGCGCTTGCCAAAGGCAGGACCATGACGCACCTGCTGTGCGGCATGGTCCTGGTCGGATGGAAAAACCGTGCTCAGGACGGATTTTTGACGGGCCCCTGCTCTGACACATGAGCAGGGGCCTTTGGCGTTTCCGTCTCGTGGGGTGGCGGCATTTCGGCCTGATAGGACTTGATCCGTTCGGCATGCTCGGCCGTTTGGCGGATGTCGCGCATGGCGGTCCAGAAGCATTCGCTCATGGCCGGATGACGGCTGTGGAACTGCTTGGACAGCATGACGTAGCCGAACTTGTCTTCCAGGGGCGGCTCCACCTTGACGATCATATTCCTCAGGTCCGGGGTGGTGTCCAGGATGGCGTCGGCGGCTTCGGTCATCAACGCCGCTGCCGCTACCCGTCCTCCGGCGGCAACCATCCGTAACATGGTCGTGTTGTCGGCGATTTCCACGGGGATCAGCCCCTGGTCGCGCAGGCGGGGAATGACCGACGCGCCGCGTTCGACGGCAACCGTCCGATCCGGCCCAGTGATGGCATGGCTGTCTTGATCGAGGCGGGCGTCGTAGCGGACGTAAAGGCTGTAGCTGTATCCCTTGAGCGCTCGCGTGGGATCAGGCTTGCCGTCGGCCAGGGGGTAAACGCCATAGGTGGCGCGTTCCGGGGTGTAGCTCGACGAGAACGCCCCATCGATGTCGCCGTTCTTAACCTCAAGCAAGGCGCGTTGCCAAGGCAGGAAACGGAACGTGAGCGTGGCGCCGCATTGCTTGCCGGCTTGCAGCATCAACTCGGCGTGGTGGCCGGGGCGGTTCGCCGCCAGGCTGCCGTCCACGGCACGGATTTCGTCGGTGTATTTCGGCGTGGTGGCCAGCACCATCTGCACAGGATCGGCCTGTGCATGGGCGGCGATCAGCAGGACACAGACACCGGCGCTGGCGCACAGCCAGCGTGACCCGCACCATTCCATCCCAACCTCCACCGCAAATCCTGTGCGCATTTTTAGAGGGGCGCAGGATAGGCGATCAAATGAAGCTTTGGAGATGGACAGCGGCGGTTCTCAGCCGCCCAGGAATTCCAATTGCCAATTCATCTCGTCGACGGTCAGCGGGAAGCCGCCGTCGCGACCGCGCAATTGGCGTCCCGCCGGCAGGCGCAGCAGCTTGGCCTGCAATTGCTCGGACAGCGCCATGGACAGGCCGGCCTTCCAGGTGATGGCGACCATGCCCTTGGCGCTTTGGGTGGCCACCGTCTTGCGGACCATTGCGACCGGCAATTCCGCCAGCACCGCCAGGGCGCAGACGACAAAGGTGGTGTCGTTGCCGGCCAGCGCCGTGTCCACCGTGCTTTCGTCCAATTGGCCTTTTTCCCGCAATTGGCGGGCGCGGACCAGGGCGGCGGCTTCGTCAGACGCCTTCTTGGCCTCGGCCCGTTCGGGGCCGCAGGCTTCCATCTCGTCCAGGCGCTTGGCCACCACGGCGGCCACCGCCACCGCCGCGTCGCGGTCCAGATCGTGGCGTGCGGCCAGGGATTGCAGCAGGTTGGCGGCGACGAAGCGGGCCAATTTGGCGGCTGTCTTCGCCGGCAGCTTGGGGCGTCGGCACAGGGGCTGATGCCAGGCTTCGATGTCGGTGGCGCGGTCCACCAGACGGTCCAGGGTTTCCTCGCGGATCTGAGCCGACGGGTTGCCCAGCAGGATGGTGATGGCGTCCACGTCGTCGGTGGCGGCGATGGCGTCGGCCACCCGCACGTTGACCAAGGTGCGCTTGCAGATGGCGGCCAGGGCGCCGGGGATGGGGCTGCCGTTGATGACTTCCAGCAAGTCCTCGTCGGTCAGCACCGGCGAGAATTGCAGCACCGGGGCGGCCACCGCGATCTCGGCGTCGCGGGCCAGGCGGCGGATGACGTCGGGCGGCGCGTTGGCCACGTCCTTCAGGGCCTCGGCCAGGATTTCGCGCACCTTGGGGATGTTGTCGCGGGCCAGGGTCTCCAGGGCGTCGTAGGTGGCGCGGCGCAGGCGGTCCTGTTCGTGGGCGGTCAGACCCGGCGCCAGACGGGCGATCTTGGCGGCCAGGCTGGCGCGGACCTGGTCGTCGGCATCGGCGGCCAGGGCGGGGTGCGCCTGGGGCGGCGTCGCCGGGTTGGCGGCCACCTTGCGCCGGACCTCGGGGCTTTGGTCCTCGGACAGGTAATAAAGGATTTCCGGGCGGACCTCGGGATGGGCGGCCAGGGTGGCGCGGACCGACGCGTCCTGATGGGCGGCCAGCTCGCGGGCTTCCTCATAGGTGAACTTGCGGTTGCCCCCGAACAATTTCTTCAGCAAACCCACCACCATGGCTTAGCTCTCCGCAGCGCCGGGAGCGGGGGCCAGGCGCCAATGGCCCTTGCCGTCGCGCTTGACCTCGTACATGGCCTTGTCGGCGCGGGCGATCAACTCTTCCAGGGATTCGCCGCTGGCTCCGGCATGGACGGCGACGCCCAAGGACATGTGCAGCGGCTTGTCGGCGCTGCCCGAGAAATGCGCCAGGCTGGCGCTGGCTTCCAGCATGCCTTCGCAGCGGCGGATGGCGATGCTTTTCTCGGCCGCTTCCAGCCAGATGGCGAATTCGTCGCCGCCCAGACGCGCCACCAGGTCGGTGGGGCGGGTGTGGTGCAGCAGCAAATCGCGCACCGCCAGCAGCGCCTGGTCGCCGGTCTGGTGGCCGTGCACGTCGTTGACCGCCTTGAAATTGTCCAGGTCCACGTAGATCAGGGCGGCGGGCTTGTGCTCGCGGCTCAGGCGCTGGAAACGCCGGGCGATTTCCTCGAAGAAGGCGCGGCGGTTGAACAGGCCGGTCAGCGAATCGGTGCGCGACAGCCGAAGGATGCGTTCGTGGTTGGCGATCTGTTCGTTGGCCAGGCCGACCTGGTTGGCGACGTCGTCGATCAGCAGGCGGTCGTCGTCGCTCCATCCCTGGCGCTGGTCGTCGCGCCACAGCAGGATGGCGCCGTTGATGGAATGACGATAGCGGCTGACCGTGGCCAGAACGTGCCAGGGGCCGTCCTGTTCCTCGTAATGGTCGCTGTCGATGAAGGAATCGAGCGCCTTCTTCTCGTCGCCGCCTTCGCCGAACTGCGCCGCCAGGGCGAAGTCCGAGGCGTCGGGCAGCAGGCGGAAAATCTGGCAGCCGGTGGCGCCCAGCGCCCGGGCGGTGGCCTCGGCGGCGGCCCGCAGCATGTCGATGGGATCGACCTCGTCACGGATGGTGCGCACGATGTAGGACAGCAGGCGCTCGCGGTTGTTGGCCCGCGACAGCGCCGCGTCGCGCAGCCGTTCCTGGGTGATGTCGCGGCAGATGCCGCGTGCCCCCAGCCATTCCCCCGATTCGCCGCGGATGGGGGTGCTGGAGGCCAGCACGCAAGCTTGGCTGCCGTCGGCCTGGTTCATCCACACTTCCACGTCTTCCAGCGCCAGGGCGCTGGCGAAGGGGGCGGATTCGGTTTCGGTCGGGGTCTCGACGACGAATTCCCCTGGGTCGCGGCCCACCAGTTCATCGGCGGAATAGCCCAAGGCGCCCTTGGGGCTGACGAAGACGAAACGACCGTCCGCCCCCACTTCCCAGGCGAAATCCGACGAAATGTCGACCAAGTCCTTGTAGCGCTGCCGCGATTCCACCAGCGCCGAGCGCAGGTTGCGTTCCAAGGTGACGTCGCGGGCCAGCACCAGGAAATGGCCGGCATCGGCGGGCAGCACCACCAGTTCCAGCACCACCGTGTTGGCCCCGGTGCGCAACGAGACGATGGTCGGGCGCGGGGCGGTGGCCTGGGATGGCAGATCGGCGATCTGGCCGCCGTGGATGGCGTCCAGCAACAAGCCAGAGCGTTCGTTCGACAACAGAACCACGCCGTCGCTGTTCAGAACCAGGGCGGCGCCGGGATAGGCTTCCAACGAGTCGCGGTTCAGGCCGACCACGCTTTTCGGCACCACCGGTTGCCGGTTTTGTTGATCAAGCGCTGAGGTCATCTCTGCTTCGCCCATATCCCAATGATGCCGGTGTTAGCATAAAGACAAGGTTTTAACGACAGGCAAAACCGGAAGGATTGCGTTTTGTCGCCGCCCGGCGTAGCACAGGGGGCATGGAGACGAAACCCGATCATGCCCGCCCGGCCCTGGCCGCCCTGGAAACCTGGGTGTTCGACCTGGACAACACGCTTTATCCGGCGTCGTCCAGCCTGTTTCCGCAAATCGACGTGCGCATGCGCCAGTTCATCGCCGACCGGCTTGATCTCGGTCTGGACGACGCCTTCGTGTTGCAGAAACGCTATTACCGCGAATTCGGCACCACGCTTCGCGGCCTGATGACCGTGCACGGCATGGAACCCAGCGACTTCCTGGCCTATGTGCACGACATCGACCACACCGTGCTGGACGTGGCGCCGTTGCTGGATCAGGCGCTGGCGGCGCTTCCGGGACGCAAGCTGATCTTCACCAACGGTTCGCACAAACATGCGGAAAACGTGCTGGCCCGGTTGGGGATCGAGCGCCATTTCGACGGCATCTTCGACATCGCCGCCGCCGATTTCATCCCCAAGCCGCAGCCGCAATGCTATGACCTGATGGTACGGCGCTTCGGCATCGATCCCCGCGCCGCCGCCATGGTCGAAGATATCCACCGCAATCTGGGGCCGGCTGCCGCCCTGGGCATGACCACGGTTTGGGTGCGCCAGGACAACCACCCCGACTTCAAGGTGGTGATCCAGGAAGAAGACGATTTGTCCCACGTGCATCATATCGTCGAGGACTTGCCCCACTGGCTTGGGCAGGTGGGGGCTACTCCCTCGGCGCGTTGACTTGGGGCGCCAACGCGCTATGTTTCCGCCAACCCTTTCTAAGCCGACACAAGGATCACGGCCATGAGCTTCGCCGACCTGCAAAAAGCCATCGAGGATGCCTGGGAAGTCCGCGACACCATCAATTCCAAGACCGATTCCAAGATCCGCGACGCGGTCGACATGGCTTTGGGCATGTTGGACACCGGCCATTTCCGCGTCGCCGAGAAACTGGACGGCGAATGGGTGGTGAATCAGTGGCTGAAGAAGGCGGTGCTGCTGTCCTTCCGCCTGAACGATTCACGCCCCGTTCCCGGTGCGCCCAACGGCTCGCACTGGTTCGACAAGGTGCCGACCAAGTTCGAAGGCTGGGACGAAGGCATGTTCCAAGCCCATGGCTTCCGCGCCGTGCCCGGCGCCGTGGTGCGTCGCCCCGCCTTCATCGCCCCGGGCGTGGTGCTGATGCCCAGCTTCGTCAATGTCGGCGCCTATGTGGACACCGGCACCATGGTGGACACCTGGGCCACCGTCGGCTCCTGCGCCCAGATCGGCCGCAACGTCCACATCTCGGGCGGCGCCGGCATCGGCGGCGTGCTGGAACCCTTGCAGGCCGGCCCGGTGATCATCGAGGACAACGTCTTCATCGGGGCGCGGGCCGAAGTGGCGGAAGGCGTCATCGTCGAGGAAGGCGCCGTGCTGTCCATGGGCGTCTATATCGGCAAGTCCACCAAGATCGTCGACCGCGCCACCGGCGAAGTGTTCTATGGCCGGGTTCCCGCCTATTCGGTGGTGGTGTCGGGCACCATGCCGGGCAAGCCGCTGCCCAATGGCGAGCCCGGCCCCAACCTTTATTGCGCCGTCATCGTCAAGCGCGTCGACGAAAAGACCCGTTCCAAGGTCTCGATCAACGAGCTGTTGCGCGATTGACCGACCTGAAAGACCCCGTCGGCCTGGCGGCCGCGCTGATCCAACGCGCCAGCGTCACCCCGGACGACGCTGGCGCCCGCGATCTGTTGGCCGGTTGGCTGCGGCAATTGGGTTTTGATTGCCACAATGTGGATTCCGCCACCGGCGGTCCGCTGATCCGCAATCTTTACGCCCGGCGGGGCCAAAGCGGGGTCAATTTCTGTTTCGCCGGCCACACCGACGTGGTCCCCGTGGGCTCCAGCGCCTGGAGCGTCGAGCCCTTTGGCGGCACCATCCTCAATGATCGGCTGTATGGTCGCGGCGCCGCCGACATGAAGGGGGCCATCGCCTGTTTCGTCGCCGCCGTGGCACGGTTCGTGGAGCAGGGCGAGGCGGCGGGCTCCATCAGCCTGCTGATCACCGGCGACGAGGAAGGCCCGGCCGTGGACGGAACGGTGAAGGTGCTGGACTGGCTGGCGGCGCGGGGCGAAAAGCTCGACGCCTGCATCGTCGGCGAGCCGACCAATCCCAACCGCCTGGGCGAGATGATGAAGATCGGCCGGCGCGGTTCGCTGAACGGCAAGCTTACGGTATTCGGCACCCAGGGCCATGCCGCCTATCCGCATCTGGCCGACAATCCCATTCCGCGCCTGCTGGCCATGCTGAACGCTCTGACCGCCGAGCCGCTGGACCACGGTTCGCCGCATTTCCAGGCTTCCACCCTGACGCTGACCACGGTGGATGTGGGCAACGCCGCCACCAACGTCATCCCGGCCCAGGCCAAGGCGGGCTTCAACATCCGCTTCAACGATTTGCACAGCGGCGCCAGCTTGGAAAAGTGGATCCGCCATACTCTGGACAGCGTCGGCGGCGAATACGAATTGGCAATCGAAGTGTCGGGCGAAAGCTTCCTGACCCAGCCCGGCGCCCTGTCGCGGGCGGTGGCCGATTGTGCCCAAGCGGTGACCGGCCTCAGGCCCGAGGAATCCACCACCGGCGGCACCTCGGACGCCCGTTTCATCAAGAACCATTGCCCGGTGCTGGAATTCGGGTTGGTCAGCCAGACCATGCACAAGGTGGACGAACACGTGCTGGTCGCCGACCTGGAAGCCCTGACGCAAATCTATGTGGGCGTCTTGGAGCGTCTGGTGGGGCGGGCGTGATTTCCTGGGTGGAAATCCACGCCGGCATCTATGGCGCCTGGCGCCTGGCCCGCCGCGATCCCGGCGGCTTGGTGTGGATCAACGATTCCCCCGACGGTTACTGGCGGTCGTTCTGGGCGGCGGCCCTGGTGTTTCCCGGTGTGATGGCGCTGGAAATCCTGAGCGGCGGCTTCGGCGACGATCCTGGCTTTCGCGCAGTCCTGGTCAAGCTGATCGCTTACGCCATCGACTGGACCGCTTATCCGTTGCTGATGGTGTTCGTCGCCGAATCGCTGGGTCGCTTCCATCGCTTTTGGCGCTATGGGGCGCTTTACAATTGGTCGGCGGTGGTGCAGGTGGGGCTGTTGTTGCCCCTGGTGTCGATGACCGTGCTGACCCAGTCGCCCATGCTGATGCTGCTGGTGCAAGCGTTGACCGTGCTGTTGCTGGTCTATCGTGCCTATATGGCGCATGTGGCCCTGGAAGTGGGCTGGGGCACCGCCATCGGCATCACTTTCATGGATGTGTTGCTGGCTTTGCTGCTGGAAAACATCTCCGATCGGGTGATGGTCGGTCTTTGGTAAGGACAACGCCATGAGCAAGGATGTGTGGGGCGCCGTCGACGATTATTTCGCCCAGGCGCTGATGCCCGCCGACCCGGTGCTGGACGCGGCGCTGGACGCCAGCCGCCAAGCCGGCCTGCCGGCCATCAACGTCGCCCCCAACCAGGGCAAGCTGCTGTATTTGATGGCCCGCATGGTCGGCGCCCGGCGCATTCTGGAAATCGGCACCCTGGCCGCCTATTCCACCATCTGGCTGGCCCGCGCCCTGCCGGCCGGCGGTTCCTTGGTGACCCTGGAGGCCGATCCCGCCCATGCGGCGGTGGCGCAGGCCAACATCGCCATGGCGGGCCTGGACCAGGTGGTGGAATTGCGCGAAGGCAAGGCGCTGGACACCCTGCCCAGCCTGGTCGGCCCCTTCGACTTCGTCTTCATCGACGCCGACAAGACCAACAACACAGCCTATTTCCAGTGGGCGCTGAAACTGTCGCGCCCCGGCACCGCCATCGTCGTCGACAACGTGGTGCGCGACGGCAAGGTGCTGGACCCGGATGCCGAGGAA
>JAIWOG010000221.1 GCA_020217035.1 Magnetospirillum sp.
AAGGTCCAGGGCGTGCGCCGTCTGGCCGAGATGCTGGCCACCGAGAAGCGGGTCACCGCCACCGCGCTTCAGACGGTGGGCGGCAAGGGTTGGGACGGCTTCATCCTGGCCGTGGTGAATTAAGAAAAGCACCAAAGGGCCGCGCGGCTTATGCCGCGGAAGGCCAGTGTTTCGGAGAAACACGCCCGCCGCTTGGGCGCAGGTGTTAGCTGCGTCCGCCCCCCAGAACCTTGTACAGCGTTACCAGGTTGGACAGACGCGACACCTGGACGCTGACCAGGTCCTGTTGGGCCGAATACAGCGAACGCTGCGAATCCAACACCGTCAGATACGAATCGATGCCGCGGTCGTAACGGGCCTGCGACAGTCGGGTGCTGGTGGCGCTGGCGTTGACCAGCGATTGCTGGGCGTTCATCTGGTCGGTCAGCGTGCCCTTGGCGGCCAGGGCGTCGGACACCTCGCGGAAGGCGGTCTGGATGGTCTTTTCATACTGCGCGACGGCGATGTCGCGGCTGGCCTTGGCGCTGTCCAGCCCGGCCTGGTTGGCGCCCATGTCGAAGATGGGCATGGAAAGGCTGGGGCCGAACGACCAGGCGCCCGAGCCGCCGCCAAACAGGCTGGACAAATTGGTGCTGGCATAGCCCATGGACCCGGTCAGCGAGATCGATGGGAAGAACGCCGCCCTGGCGGCGCCGATATTGGCGTTGGCGGCCAACAACGAATGTTCGGCCCCCGCGATGTCGGGGCGGCGCAACAGCACGTCGGACGGCACGCCCACCGGCAAATCCTCGACCAGCGTCACCTTGTCCAGGTCGCCGACCAGCTTGTCGTCGGCGACGGGGGCGCCCACCAGCAGGGTCAGCGCGTTCTTGTCCTGGTCGACCTGACGCAAATACTTGGCGCGGTTCACTCGTGCCGTCTCCACCGCCGTGCGGGCCTGGGCCAGATCCAGTTCCGACGAGATGCCGCGGTCGAAGCTGGCCTGCACCAGTTCCAGCGACTTGATCCGCGTGGCCAGGGTCTCCTCGGTCAGCGCCAGCAGCTTGCGGTCACCCAGCAGCGTCAGATAGGCGTTGGCCACTTCGGCGATCAGCGCGATGCGGGTGCTGTCGCGGGCCTGTTCGGTGGCCAGGTACTTTTCCAGGGCCTGGGCTTCCAGGCTGCGCAGACGGCCGAACAGGTCGATCTCGAAGGCGGTGGACAGATTGGCGCTGGTCGACCGTGTCGTCGAGGCGGCCGGCGGGTTCGACGTCGAGGCGTTGCGCGAGGTGCGCTTGACCGTCTCGGCGGCGTTGGCGTCCAAGCTGGGGAACAAATCGGCTTCGCTGATGCGATAGCTGGCCCGCGCCACCTCGATGTTGAGCGCCGCCACCCTGAGGTCGCGGTTGTTGTCCAACGCCGCCTGGATCAGGCCCTGCAGCGTCGGGTCGGGGAAGAAGGCCCGCCATTGGGTGTCGCCCCACAGCACTTGGCCGTTCTTGGCGTCGGCGACCTTGGCGCTGGCCGGGCCGGCGGCCCAGTCCTGCGGCACCGGCAGGTCGGGGCGCTGGTAATCGGGGATCAGGGTGCAGCCGGACAACAGGGCCGCCGCGCAGGTCATCAGGATGGTCTTGGTCATCTTTGGTAATCCCTCAATGGGCCGGACGCGGGGTTTCGTCGTTGAGCGACGGGCGCTTGGGCGGGCGGCCGAAGCGGCGCATCACCACCACGTAGAAGACGGGGACGAAGAACACCGCCAGAACGGTGGCGCTGATCATGCCGCCCATGACGCCGATGCCGATGGCGTTCTGCGCCCCCGAACCGGCACCCTTGGCCATGGCCAGCGGCAGCACGCCCAGCACGAAAGCCAAGGACGTCATCAGGATGGGGCGCAGACGCTGATGCGCCGCCTCGATCACCGCGCCGGCGTAGGAACGGCCGCGTTCGTGCAGTTCCTTGGCGAATTCGACGATCAGGATGGCGTTCTTGGCGGCAAGGCCGATGGTGGTCAGCAGGCCGACCTGGAAATAGACGTCGTTGGGCAGGCCACGCAGATAGACGGCGGTCACCGCGCCCAGCACGCCCAAGGGCACCACCAGCATCACCGAGAACGGGATGGACCAGCTTTCGTAAAGCGCGGCCAGGCACAGGAACACCACCAACACCGACAGGGCGTAAAGGGCGGGGGCCTGCGAGCCGGCGGCCCGTTCCTCGTAGGACAGGCCCGACCAGGCATAGCCGATGCCGGTGGGCAATTGGCTGGCCAGGTCCTCCATGATCTTCATGGCCTCGCCCGAGGAATGCCCCGGTGCCGGAGCCCCCATGATCTGGCGCGACGGCAGGCCGTTATAGCGCTCCAATTGCGGCGAGGCGAAGCTCCAGCGGGTGGTGATGAAGGTGGAGAACGGCACCATCTCGCCGTCCTTGTTGCGCACTTCCCAGCGGTACAGGTCTTCGGGTTGCATGCGGTAGGGGGCGTCGGCCTGGACGAACACCTTCTTCACCCGGCCGCTGTCCATGAAGTCGTTGACATAGGCCGAACCCCAGGCCGCCGACAGCGTCGTGTTGATGTCCGACAGCGACAATCCCAGGGCGGAGGCCTTTTCGCGGTCGACGTTGACGCGGAAGTCGGGGGTGTCTTCCAGGCCGTTGGGGCGCACCGCCATCAGGGCCGGGTTCTTCGCCGCCATGCCCAGCAACTGGTTGCGGGCCGCCATCAGCTTTTCATGGCCCAGTCCGGCGCGGTCCTGCAATTGCAGGTCGAAGCCGGTGGCGTTGCCCAGTTCCATCACCGCCGGCGGCGTGAAGGCGAAGACCATGGCGTCCTTGACCTTTGACAGCGCCCCCATGGCGCGTCGCGCCACCATGGACACCTTTTGGTCGGGCTTGGTGCGTTCGCTCCAATCCTTCATGCGGACAAAGGCCATGCCGGAATTCTGGCCGCGGCCGGCGAAGTTGAAGCCGGCGACGGTGAAGATGGACGAAACGTTGTCCTTTTCCGCACCCAGGAAATACTCCTCGGCCTTCTTCAGGGCCTCGACGGTGCGTTCCTGGGTGGCGCCGGCCGGCGTCGCCACCTGGACGAACATGATGCCCTGGTCCTCGTCGGGCAGGAACGAGCTGGGCAGCCGGGTGAACAGGAAGGCCAAGGCCCCCAGCAGCACCGCATAGGCCAGCAGCATGCGCCCCGATCGGTTCAGGATGTTGCGCAGGGACCAGCGATAGGTGCGGCGGCTTCTCTCGAAGCCGCGGTTGAACCAGCCGAAGAATCCCTTGGTTTCCCAGCCATGGCCGCGTTCCACCGGTTTCAGGATGGTGGCGCACAAAGCCGGCGTCAGCACCAGGGCGACCACCACCGACAACACCATGGCCGACACCAGGGTCAACGAGAACTGGCGGTAGATGGCGCCGGTCGAGCCCTGGAAGAAGGCCATGGGCACGAACACCGCCGACAGCACCAGGGCGATGCCGATCAGGGCGCCGGTGATCTGGCCCATGGATTTACGGGTGGCTTCACGCGGTGGCAATCCCTCCTCGCTCATCACGCGTTCGACGTTCTCCACCACCACGATGGCGTCGTCCACCAACAGGCCGATGGCCAGCACCATGGCGAACATGGTCAGCGTGTTGATGGTGAAGCCGAAGGCCGCCAGCACCCCGAAGGTGCCCAGCAGCACCACGGGGACGGCGATGGTGGGGATCAGGGTGGCGCGGAAGTTCTGCAAGAACAGGTACATGACCAGGAAGACCAGGACGATGGCTTCCACCAGGGTCTTGACCACTTCCTCGATGGACAGCCGCACGAAGGGGGTGGTGTCATAGGGGAACACCGCCTCGACCCCTTGGGGGAAGAACTTGCCCAATTCGGCGAAACGGGCGCGGACACGGTCGGCGGTTTCCAGCGCGTTGGCGCCGGTGGCCAGCTTGATGGCCAAGGCGGCGGCCGGCTTGCCGTTGTAGCGGGCCAGGTTCTGATAGCTTTCCGAGCCGATTTCGATACGGGCGACGTCACGCAGCCGCACCTGGCTGCCGTCGGCGTTGACGCGCAGCAGGATGGCGCCGAATTGTTCGGGGGTCTGCAGGCGGCTTTGGGCGTTGATGGTGGCTTGCAATTGCTGACCGGGCACTGCCGGCGCCCCGCCGATCTGGCCGGCCGAGACCTCGGCGTTCTGGGCCTTGATGGCCGCGGTGATGTCGGTGACCGCCAGCTTGTAGCTGACCAGCTTGTCCGGGTTCAGCCAGATGCGCATGGCGTTCTGCGAGCCGAACACGGTGACCTCGCCGACGCCGTTCAGTCGCGAGATGTCGTCCTGGACGTTGGAAATCAGGTAATCGGCCATCTGGGGGCCGGAATAGCGGCCGTCGGTGGAGACCAGGCCGACCACCATCAGGAAGTTCTTGGTCGCCTTGGCCACCTTGACGCCCTGTTGCTGCACTTCTTGGGGCAGCAACGGCATGGCCAGTTGCAGCTTGTTCTGTACCTGCACCTGGGCGATGTCGGGATTGGCCTTGGATTCGAAGGTCAGCGTGATGGTGACGTTGCCGGCCGAATCCGAGGTGGACGTCATGTAGCGCAGATAGTCGATGCCGTTCATCTTCTGCTCGATGACCTGGGTGACGGCATTTTCCAAGGTCTGCGCCGAAGCGCCGGGATAGGTGGTGGAAATGGCCACCGAGGGCGGGGCGATGCGGGGATATTGCTCGATGGGCAGTCCCAGGATGGACAGCCCGCCGGCCAGCATGATGACGATGGCGATGACCCAGGCGAAGACCGGGCGGTCGATGAAGAAGCGCGACATGGGGGGCTGCTCCGATCAGGGCTTGGCGGCGGCGGGGGCGGCGCCCGCTTCGACGGGTCGCACTTCGGCGCCGGGACGGATCTTCTGCAAGCCTTCGACGACGATGCGGTCGCCGCCGGCCAGTCCCTGGTCGATCAGCCAGGAATCGCCCACCACCTGCTTGGTGGTCACCGGGCGGGGCGTCACCTTGTTGTCGGCGCCCACCACCCAGACGGCGGCCGAGCCGTCGGCGTTGCGCACCAGGGCGCGTTGCGGCACCAGCACGGCGTTGTCCCGCGCCCCTTGCTCGACGCGGGCGCGGACGAACAGGCCGGGATAGAGCAGCCGGTCGGGGTTGGGGAAGACGGCGCGGATCTGCACCGCGCCGGTGCTGGGATCGACGGTGACGTCCGAGAACTTCAACTGACCGGCATGGCCATAGGTCTGGGCCGAACCGTCCAGGGTCAGGGTCACCGGCGCCTGGTCGCCCTGGCCCTTCTGCACCTGGCCGGCGGCGATGGACTGGCGCAGGCGCATCAGGTCGGAACTGGACTGGCTGACGTCCACGTAGATGGGGTCAAGCTGGGTGACGGTGGCCAGCGCGGTGGTTTGGTTGGCGGTGACCAGGGCGCCTTCGGTCACCGACGACTTGCCGATGATGCCGTCGATGGGGGCGTAGACCTTGGTGTAGCCAACGTTGATGCGTGCGGTGTCCACCTGGGCCTGGGCCACCAGGATGGCGGCCTTGGCCTGGTCCAGGCTGGCGACGATGTCGTCGTATTCCTGTTTCGACACGGCGTTGATCTTGACCAGGTCGGCATAGCGCTCGGCCTTGGCCTCCACCGATTTCAGGCTGGCGCGGGCCTTGACCAGATCGGCCTGGGCGCTTTGCAGCGCCGCCTGATAGGTGGCGGGGTCGATCTGATAGAGCTGCTGGCCGGCCTTGACCTGGCCGCCTTCCTCGAACAGGCGCTTTTGCACGATGCCGCTGACCTGAGGGCGGATTTCGGCCACCCGGTAAGCCGAGGTGCGGCCCGGCAATTCGGTGACCAGCGGCACCGTCTTGGGCGTCAGGGTCAGCACGGTGACTTCCGCGGGCGGCGGTCCGGCCGGCGCCTGTGCCTGCTTGTTGTCGTCGCAAGCGGAGATCATCCCGGCGCTGACCAGGACAAAAAGCAAGGAGCGGGCGCGGTTCATCTGGCGCATGGGTTTTCCCTGTACGAGGGCCCGAAGCAGGGCTCCGGGCAGGATGATGTCAACATTCTGTACTGTACGGTACAGTTCAGTTATGATCCGGGCAAGCTGATTCTGGTAACACCATGTTACAAACCAACGGAGGTCATAGGGTGAGCGACCCCACACTCCATCCTTGCCGTGCGGAAAAGCGCCGCCAGGCGTTGTTGGACGCCGCCACCACCTTGTTCCTGGACAAGGGCTTCGAGCGTAGCTCGGTGGCCGACATCGTGGCCTTGGCCGGGGGGTCGCGCTCGACTCTTTACGACCTGTTCGGCAACAAGGAAGGGTTGCTGCGGGTCATGGTCGAGGAAGAGGCGCAGGCCATCCGCGCCGCCATCGGCCCGGCGGAACTGGCGCTGGACTTCAGCGAGGACGGCTTGGTGGAACTGGCCGGCCGCGTCGTCCGCGCCATCCTGGCGCCGCGCGCGGTGGCGGTGTTCCGTATCCTGGCCACCGAGGGCGAGCGTCTGCCCGGCATCGCCGCCACCTTCTTCGAATGCGGCCCCCGGGCCATCGAACGCCAGTTGGCGGAACGCTTCCGCCGCGCCTTGCCCCAGACCCAGTGGAACGCCGGAGCGGAACAATTGGTCCAGGTGTTCCTGGGGGCGATCGTCGGGTCGCTGCATCCCCGCCACTTACTGGGGTTGCGGCAAGCGCCGCTGGTCTGCGGCATCGACGACCATGTGCGGTTGGCGGTGCGGATTTTCCTTTACGGCGCCTTGGCGACGGACAGCGCCAAGGCGCGGTAATCGGCCAGGGCGGCGGCATGGCGGCGGAGCCACGGATCGGCGACGGCCTGGGCGGCGCCCAGGGCCACGCGACGTCTGGCCCCGTGTTCGCGCGATTCGGCGGCCAACTTCTGGATCAGGCCGGGGACTGGGCGCGAAGGCGCCAGCGCGGGGATGGGGCCGTCATAGCGGCGCTCAAGGGCCGAGGGGAGAGGGGGCGACAGGGCGAAGCTCATGCCCCGAATGAGAACATAATGCGAACAAAACTGCAAGGACTTACTGGCTGGCCCACAGGATGCGGGCCATCCACGCCACGTCCTCGGTGGCGAAGGATCGGCCGGGATGGGCCGGGTTCAGCGACGCCAAGTCGATGCGCTTGGCGGTCTGCCGCAGCAATTGCTTGACCATCACCTCGCCCTCGACGGTCTTGACCACCACCCGGTCGCCGCGTCGCACCGAGGCCGCCGGCGAGACGATGACCATGTCGCCGTCACGGTACAGCGGCTCCATGCTGTCGCCCGACACTTCCAGGGCATAGGCGTGGGGGTCGCCGGTGCCGGGGAAGGGGATTTCGTCCCACGCCCCGCCGCAGGGATAGCCGGCGTCGTCGAAAAAGCCGCTGGCGCCGGCCTGGGCCGAGCCGATCAGCGGAATGGTGCCGCCCCCCGCCTTGGCGGCGGCCACCGGGCGCAAGGCGGGTTCGATGTGGCCCAGCAACTGGGCCAAGCTGGCGCCCGTCGCTTCCAGCACCTTGGCGACGCTTTCGGTGGACGGCCAGCGCGGCTTGCCTTCGCGGGTGACGCGCTTGCTTTTGTTGAAGGTGGTGGGATCCAAGCCGGCGCGGCGGGCAAGGGCCGACGCCGTCATCCCGTTTTCACGGGCGAGCGCGTCGATGGCGGCCCAGATTTCACCATGCGTCAGCATGGGAAGATGATCCCCCAATCGGCGACCAAACACACCAGGAATAATTACCTACGACCTATTGACTCCGCGATGCAACTCTTGCATTCATATGTTCGCTTTATGTTCACGCCTTGGAGATCGCCATGGGTCGTACGTCCTTTCAGCCCCGCCCCCTGCAAAGCCTGCACACCGAGCCCTTCGTCGATGCCGAGGAAGCCTGGCTGTGGTACAGCCATTGCCAATTGGCGCGTCTGGCCGGGTGCCGGCCGCGGCCCGACATGGGGGACGTGGCGCGGCCCTGCGATCCCGACGACATCCACCGGGTGGCCATGGCCTTGGCGCGGCGCGGCATCTTGCTGCCCCCCCATGTGCGGGCCTTGGCCGAAACCGGAATCCTGTTGGCCGGGGCGGCGGCCAGCGTGTCGCTGCCGACCTTGCAGCATCGCCTGTGGACCGAGGCGTTGCAAAGGCTCGAGCCAGCCTTGCAGGCCAAGGGGATCGTGGCATGACGGATTATCCAGCCCGTGCCCTGGTGTGCTTTTCCGGCGCCGCCACCTTGTGGTGGCTGCGGTTGCTGCGGCCGGGGTTCCGCCATTGCTTCGTCGCCATCCGCCAGGGACCGTTCTGGGTGGTCGCCGACCCTTTGTCCCACCGCACCGCGCTGTGGATCGAAGCGCTGGACGACCTGGCCGGTTTCTATCGACGCCATGGGATGACCGTGGTCGAAACCCGCCTGCGCCAGCCCCCGCGCCGCGCCCTGCCGTGGCGTCCGTTCACCTGCGTCGAGGCGGTCAAACGAATCCTGGGACTTCGTCATGCATGGGTATTCACTCCGTGGCAGCTCTACAATTTATTGAGAAAAGAGGAAAAAATACCTTGACCTTTTGCCTACCATTGGTTAATCAGGATCAAGAAAGCATCATCTTTTACGACCAGGCCGCTCGTTGAGCGGATTTTTCGACACCGATGTAAGAACATATCAAGAACGGAGATGCGCCATGGGCGGATTTTTCAGCACACCTTCGGCCCCGGCCCCGGCCCCCATCCCGGTGGCCAGCACCGATCCCGAGGAAGAGGCGCGCAAGCAGCGCCTGGAAACCATGGCCCGCAACCGGCGTGGCCGCCTGGGCATGGTCGCCACCGGCGAACGCGGCGTCCTCAGCCCGGTCGAGGGCGGCAGCAAAAGCCTGTTGGGGGAATAGATGAACACGCCGCACCACCCCCTGGGGCCGGACAACAGCCCCGAACATCTGCTGAAGCGTTTCCGCAAGGCCAAGGAACGGCGCTCCACCTGGGAAGCCCATTGGCAGGAATGCTACGATTATGCCCTGCCGTTGCGTGACGCCGTGCTGCATCGGCCCAATCCCGGCGAGAAGAAGGGCGACCGTCTGTTCGACGGCACCGCCGCTGACGCGGTGGACCAACTGGCCGCCAGCCTGCTGTCGGAATTGACGCCGCCTTGGGCGCAATGGTTCGGCCTGACCGCCGGGTCCGACCTGGACGAAGACGAACGCCACCAGGCGGCGCCGCTTTTGGACAAGATCGGCACCGTGCTGCAGGGCCATTTCGACCGCTCGAACTTCGCCGTCGAGATGCACCAGTGCTATCTGGACCTGATCACCGGCGGCACCGCCTGCCTGTTGTTCGAGGAAGCCCAGCCGGGCGAGCCCTCGGCCTTCCGCTTCACCGCCGTGCCGCTGGCCCAGGCGGTGCTGGAAGAAGGTCCCGACGGCCGCCTGGATACCACCTTCCGTCATTCGGAAATGACGCTGGCGGCGCTTCGCCTGCGCTATCCCGGGGCGGTGTTGTCTGACTCCCTGGTCAAGCGCGGCGAGGACGACCCCCAGGCCCGCTTCGGCGTGGTGGAAGCGGTGATCCCCAACGATCGCGGCCATTACGATTACGCCGCCGTGCTGGAAGAGGAAGGCGACGACGAGGCGCTTTTGGCCCAAGGCCGTTTCGAGACCAGCCCGTTCATCAATTTCCGCTGGCTGAAAGCGCCCGGCGAAACCTATGGCCGGTCGCCGGTGATGAAGGCGCTGCCCGACATCAAGACCGCCAACAAGGTGGTGGAACTGGTGCTGAAGAACGCCACCATCGCGGTGACCGGCATCTGGCAGGCCGATGACGACGGCGTCTTGAACCCGGCCAACATCAAGCTGGTGCCCGGCACCATCATCCCCAAGGCGGTGGGGTCGCAGGGCTTGCAGCCCCTCGAAAGCCCCGGCCGCTTCGACATCTCGCAATTGGTGCTGGACGACCTGCGCGGTCGTATCCGCCACGCGCTGTTGGCCGACAAGCTGGGCCAGCCCGACAACCCGCAGATGACCGCCACCGAGGTGCTGGAACGCGCCGCCGACATGGCCCGCCTGCTGGGCGCCACTTTCGGCCGCCTGCAATCGGAACTGCTGACGCCCTTGATCCTGCGGGCGCTGTCGGTGCTGCGTCGTCGCGGCGAGATTCCGCCGCTGCTGGTGGACGGTCACATCGTCGACCTGCAGTACCGCTCGCCCCTGGCCCAGACCCAGGCCCAACGCGACGCCAAGAACGTGCTGACCTGGCTGGGGTCGTTGGCCCAGTTGGGGCCGGACGGCATGGCGGTGGTCGACGCCGCCGGCGCCGCCCAATGGCTGGGCCGCGCCTTCAACATCCCGGCCGAGCTGATGGTCAGCCGGCCCCAGCAACCCCCCATGGAGATGATCCCCGATGTCCAAGCCTGATCCCGGCTGGGGCTGGTTCGAACCCGCCCCGCCGCCTGACAACAGCCAGCGCCTGGTGTTGGCCCGCGCCTTCGCCCGGGCGTTTTCCGGGGCCGACGGCGAACTGGCGCTGTCGCATCTGCGGGCCCTGACGCTGGACCGCTGCCTGGGCCCCGAGGCCACCGACCAGGCGCTGCGCTGCCTGGAGGGCCAGCGGCTGCTGGCCGCCCACATCCTGTCGCTGGTCGAGCAAGGCCGCGACCCCACCCTGCATATGTAAGGAGCATCCCCGATGTTTTACGAAGATTCCCAGGCCGAACCGGCCGCCCAATACCCCATTCCGGAAAAATTCCGTGATCCGGCCAGCGGCGGTTTGCGCTCCGACGCCTTGCTGCGGGCCTATCTGGACCTGGAAAAGCGCATGCACCGCATGGTCGAGATTCCGGGCGACGAGTGCAGCGATGAACAGCGCTGCGCCTTCCATCGGGCGCTGGGCGTGCCGGAAAGCCCCGATCAATACGCCATCGAACAGCGCCACCCCATGCTGGCCCCCGACCCCGAGGTCAACGCGCTGTTGCACCAGGCCGGCTTCACCCCCAAGCAGGCCCAGCTGGTTTATGATTTGGCTCATAGCCGGGTCATCCCCACCATCGAGGCGATGAAGGGCGAATATGAAAGCCAGCGCGGCCTCGAGCGTCTGCGCGACCATTTCGGCGGCGATGCCAAATGGTCGGAAACCGCCCGCCAGGTCTCGGCCTGGGGCCAGGCCAACTTGTCGCCCGATGTCTATCAGGCCCTGGCTTCCAGCCCCGACGGCATCATCGCCATGCGGGCGATGATGGCCGGCAACGAACCCGCCATGGGGCGTGCGCCGGGCGTTCGTACCGACGAGCCCAGCGAAGCCGACCTCAAGCAGATGTTGCAGGACCCGCGCTACTGGAAACAGCGTGACCCCGCCTTCATCGACAAGGTTTCGGCCGGGTTTCGCCGCATTTACGGGGAATAAGGTTCCGAAATCCGTCATTGCCGCGAAAGCGGGAATGACGGCAGTGACCCTGAACCAGGCTGGGGCGCGATCTTCACGTTTCGCGCCCCAATGCTTGTGTTACGCTGTCGGCAAGACGCAACAAAAGGGGGATGCGATGCTTTCGGTTCTGGTCGGCAACATCAAGGGTGGTTGCGGCAAGACCACCATCGCCACCCATCTCGCCTCGTCCTTCGCCGCCATGGGGTTGAAGACCGCCATCGCCGATTGCGACCGCCAGCGTTCGTCGCTGAATTGGCTGAAGCGCCGGGCCGAAAGCGCCCCCCTCATCGCCGGGCTGGACTGGTCCAAGGATCTGGGCGAGCCGCCGAAAGGTCTGGACCGGCTGGTCATCGACGCCCCGGCGGCCATGCATCACGACGACGTCGAGGATTTGATCGGGATCGCCGACGCGGTGGTGGTGCCCGTGCTGCCCGGCGCCTTCGACCAGGACGCCACCGCCCATTTCCTGAAAAAGCTGTCGGGCGTCAAGGCGGTGCGCAAGAACAAGCGCAGCGTCGCCATCATCGGCAACCGCCTGCGTCTGGGCGCCAAGGCTACCGAGCAGTTGGACGTGTTCTTTTCGTCCCTGGGCTTTCCGGTGGTGGCACGGCTGCGCGACAGCCAGATCTATCCCAGTGTCGCCGCCTTGGGCTCGTCGGTGCTGGAAGCCAAGGACCGCCGCGCCCGCGACTACGCCGCCGAATGGGCGCCGTTGCTGGAGCTTCTGGCCCGTCTGGATTAGAGCATCTTCAAGCGAAGCGTGAAGATGCGATCAGCCCGAGCGGCGATTGAGCGGCCCGGCACGGGCCATTTTAAAACCTCGTCTTGTTTCCGCTTCAGCTGAAACAAGACTAATCACAAACCGCCTTGTCGCCCTGCTGCCGGCAGGCGCGGCGGGTGCGCATCACCATCATGGCGCCGCCTTCATAGGTGCAAACCACCCGGGTCAGCTTGCCCGCTGGCGCCACCGACAGGTTTTGCAGTTTCAACGCCCTGGTTTCCTGGGGGCTGCGGCTGCATTGCAGATAGCCCTGGAACTCGCCGGCTTCCCACAAAGCGTGGTTCTTCAGCTTCTTGAACTCGTCCAGGCTGGTGCAGGTCGTGTCGCCGCCCTTGTCGTTCATGCGGGAATCGTCGCTGCAATAGCCGGCATAGGAATATTTCAGTTGGGCCTCTGACGGACAATCGCCAATCTGGACGGCATGCGACAGATCGGGACAGCTGATCTCCTCGGCCAGGGCCGGGGCGGCGACCAGCATCAGGGCAAGAACAAGGCGCTTCATGGATTTCCCCCATCATGGACACCGCCAGCCTAGGCTGCGCTGTGGCCGTCCTCTCTGACATTGGTCAAGTCCCCCTTTTAAATCACGGCCCGTCTCCCCACACTGAGGACAGGCCGCAGGGAGGAGAGAGCGCCATGAACGACGATCACAAAAGCCTGAACCCGGATTTCACCCGTCGCGTTTTCCTGGGAACCGCCTTGGCCGCCACCGGCTTCGCCATGGCCGCCGAGCCGGTGGAGGCCCAGGTGATCACCACCGACGAAATGGGGTTGAAGGCCGGGCCGGTGATGATCGGCGCGTTGCCGGCCTATGTGGCCCGCCCCGCCACCGGCGGCGCCCTGCCCACCGTGCTGGTGGTCCAGGAAATCTTCGGCGTTCACGAACATATCCGCGACATCTGCCGCCGTTTGGCCAAGCTGGGTTACCTGGCCATCGCCCCCGAACTCTATTTCCGCCAGGGCGACCCCACCGCCTTCAAGGACGTGCAGGCGCTGCTCAAGGAACTGGTGTCCAAGGTCCCCGATTCCCAGGTCATGGCCGACCTGGATTCCTGTGCCGCCTGGGCGGCGGCCAATGGCGGCGATGCCAACAAATTGGCCATCACCGGTTTTTGCTGGGGCGGGCGCGTCACCTGGCTGTATGCCGCCCACAATCCCAAGCTGAAGGCCGGCATCGCCTGGTACGGCCGATTGGTGGGCGAGGCGTCGGCCAACAATCCGCAGCATCCGGTGGACGTGGCGGCCGGGCTGAAGGCGCCGGTGCTGGGGCTTTACGGCGGCGCCGACCAGGGCATTCCCCAAGACACGGTCGAGCGTATGCGAACCGCGTTGAAGGCGGCCAAGGTGAAGACCGAGATCGTCGTCTACACCGACGCCCCCCACGCCTTCCACGCCGATTACCGGGCCAGCTATCGGGCGATGCCGGCCCAGGCCGGCTGGGCCCGCATGGTCGACTGGCTCAAGGTCAACCTGGCCTGACCAGCAGGCCCAGGCGGCGGCGCAGGCTCCAGCGGGTCAGCATCAGCGCCGCCACCACCGCCAGGCCCAGGGCCAGGCCGACCCAGATTCCCACCCCCGCCATGGGGGTGCGGAAGGCCAGAAGTGCGCCGACCGGAATGCCCAGGCCCCAATAACCCAGCCCAGCGAAGATCATCGGCACCCTGGTGTCCTTCAGGCCGCGCAGGGCGCCGGCCCCCACCACCTGGGCGCCGTCGGCCACCTGGAAAAGCGCGGCGACCACCAGGAACGCGGCACCGTGGGCCAGGACGGCGGCGCTGTCGGGGCGGGACAGGTCCAGGAACCAGCCGACGATGACTTGCGGCCAGCTCCACAACACCACGGCCATGGCCGCCATGAAACCGGTCCCCAGGGCGAAGGCGGTCCAGCCGGCCTTGCGCACGCCCTCGGCGTCATCGGCCCCGGCCGCCAGCCCCACCCGCACGGTGGCCGCCTGAGCGATGCCCATGGGCACCATGAAAGTCACCGATGCCACCTGCAAGGCGATGGCATAGGCGGCCAGCGACGAGGCGTCGATCAGCCCCATCAGGAAGGCGGCGGCGTTGAAGCCCGAGACTTCGAAGCCCAGGGCCAAGCCCATGGGCAGGCCGATGCGCAGCAATTCCTTGAATTTCGGCCAGTCCGGGCGCCAGAAATGACCCAGGATGCGAAAGCGCCGGAAACGGCGGTCCCGCAGGATGAAAGCCAAGAGCGCGGCGAACATGAAAGCGTTGGACAGCGTCGAGGCCCAGCCGGCGCCGACCACGCCCAAGGCGGGGAAACCCCAGTTGCCGAAGATCAGCAGCCAATTGGCGAAAGCGTTCAGCCCCACCGCCAGCAAGGTCACCACCATGGCGGCGCGGGGCCGTTCCAGGGCGGCGATGAACGACCGCAGGGCGATGACGCCCAGCGCCGGCCAGATGCCCCAGCACACCGACCGGGCATAGCCGACGGCGCGGTCGATCAAGGCGGGATCCTGGCCCAGCAGCCGCAGAACGGAATCGGCGTTCCACAGCACCAGCCACACCGGCAGGCTGTAAAACGTCGCCAGCCACAGGCCCTGGCGGACGATGCGGCGGCATTCGCGCACGCTGTGCCGTCGTGCCCCCAAGGTCTGCGCCAGCATGGGCGAGGTCGCCATCACCAGGCCGATGCCGGCAACGAAGAAGCAAAAATACAGGTTGGTGCCCAAGGTGCCGGCGGCCAGGTCGGCCGCCCCCAGCCAGCCCATCATCAGGGTGTCGGTGGCGCCGATGGCGATCTGGGCCAGGTTGGTGGTCACGATGGGCCAGCCCAAGGTGACCATGGCCAGGATTTCGGTCTTCCAACTACGTGTCGTGTCATGCATGGTCGGGGGCTTATAGCACCGCCCGGCGACACACGGGACATTTGTTCCTGACGGAAAGCTATATTAGAGTATCAAAAAACATAATTCAGGGGAGGTTGACCATGTTTCACACCCGCTTGGGCGCCGCCCTGTTGGGCGCCCTGTTGCTGAGCGGCCCGGTCATGGCCGCCGAAACGAAACAACCGGCCGAGCCGGTCCGACCCGGATTCGAGGACGTGCAGGCCCTGGTGGACGACGCCGTCGCCTTCATGAAGAAGGTGGGCCCGGAAAAGGCCTTCGCCGCCTTCAACGATCCCAAGTGCAAGTGGATCAAGGGCGAGCTTTACATCTTCGCCTTCGACGCCAAGGGCGTCTACATGGCCACCGGCTTCAGGCCCGAACGCACTGGCAGCAATTCCTGGGAAATGACCGACGCCGCCGGCTTGAAGGTGGTGCAGGAAATCATCAAGAAGGCCAAGCGCAACGGCTCGGGCCTGGTGGACTATCTGTGGAAGAACCCCACCAACGGCAAGCTGGAAAACAAGACGTCCTACGTGGTCCAGGTCGGCGACTACGTCATCGGCGCCGGTTTCTATCACCGTTAGGGCGTGATCGTGCGCGGGGGCGAAAGCTCCCTGGTTCAAGCAAGTCCACGATGTCGAGAAAGTTGGCTGGGGCGCCAGGATTCGAACTTAGATACACCCCAACGCCTTGCCCGACAACGGAAACCCGTCTCCGATGCCCCCTCGGTCCACGCGACTGGTCCACACAGGTGGTCCACATACCCCGCGGAGAGGTTGTCAACATTACGCGGCCGGCATCGTAGGGGGACCGGCGGGCGGAGGCAACGTGATTGCTTGCTACGGGTTCCTGCCATTTTTCGGTATCCTGCCGTTCAACCGTTTCTGGCAGGTGAGGACGAAGTCGAAAATGAGCGCAGGGAAGGCAATACTCAAGGCAACGTTTCCGCTGGCCGGTGTCATCTGGGAAGTGGTGGAGAGTTCGGGGAAGAAAGTCGATAACGCATCGTCGGGCGAAATGGGCCAGTTGGAGCTCGAAGCGGCACGACAGGCGGTCCGCCTGAAAATGGCAAAGTTGCAGGCTCAAGTGGCTCAGGAAATGGCCATCGCCAGCCGCATCGAAAGCGCCGAAGAAGTCGAGATCGAAGAATTTTACGATTCGGCTGCAAAGGGAACTCTTGGTGCGGAATTCAATGCAGAGACCAAGGTCGGGACGCTAGGGCTGGGCGGCGAAGGTCGCGTGGTCACGAAGCGCGTCTACCACTTCAAGGGATGGCGGAACGAGCCACTCGTCGTTGAAACGGGTGTGGTGGACGATCAGGGATGACGGTTCCCACGCCGCGCTTCGATGACCAAGTTTTATGGCCAGAGGTTGCGAAGGACCGCACCCGCAACCTCACCAAGGCCACGTGCCGGAACCGTTGTCAGGCTCCGGTTTCGGCTCCTTCGAAAGGTAGGGGCTGATGACACGGCGTAGGGTGCCACTGTAGTTCGTCCGCCAATCCTCCGCAGGCTGGCTCTCGTACAGCGTGCGGGAGCACTCGGGGCAGATCAAGCAATGGCCGGCCTCGCCATAGTCCAGCGGCCACCAGGCGTCGTTCCCGAAATCGATGTCCTTCCCGTAGCGGCTGCACACGCTGCACGGGCCGCCGAGGAGACGCTCTTCCGTCATTGGGGACTCCCTTCGTCTTGGCGGAACATCCTTCGGCCAAGCCTGCCCAACTGGTAAGTCGTTGACAAGTCCAGTCCTCAAGCGTGAATCACTCCTTATTCACAGGTGGGCTTCACGGGAATTGCTCCCCATGTTATAGAGGACCCGCGTTCAGGACATCGTTGACAGGGGGAGGTGAGCCATGGCCGTCGCAAACCGCGCTTCCCCTATCGATCCCAAGAAGTCGCTCCGGCAGGAATTCACCGCCGTCGGCCTGAAGGCCAAGGACGCGTTCGGAGCCCTTCCCGAATGGTGGGAGGAGGCCGTCGCGCATCCATCAGGCGTCTTCGAGGTACGAGGTTTCGTCGCCAAGCATTTCGGTCTGGAGATCGGCCCCGATGGCCGTCTCCGCCAGCGCCTGCTGCCTCACGCCTGCTTCAAGACGCGGACCGGCACCGACGTTTCCGAGATCGCGTCGGCACGGGCGATGGCAACCGCCGTCGCCAAGGTGGTCGCCTCGGCCACGACCACGCCATGGTCGGGCTCACTCCCGTCTGCCGCCGATCTGCGGGCCTCCGCAGTCTCCCGCGGGGAGACGCCTTGGGTCGGGCTGGACGACCTGCTGGACGCCTGCTGGTCCAACGGCGTGCCGGTTGTCTACATGCCGAGCCTTCCGGTCGCCAAGCCCAAGATGGACGGCATGGTGACCTTCTGCGCCGGCCGGCCTGTGATCCTGGTCACCAAGAAGGCTTCCGCGCCTGCGTGGATGCTGTTCGTACTCGCGCATGAAATGGGGCACGTCGCCGAGGGGCATCTAGAACAGTGCGAGGGCGGCGCCATCGTCGACGAGAAGGTGTCGGAGGAGGACGGCGATACCGACGAGCAGGAGAAGGCTGCCAACGCGTATGCCCTGCAAGCCTTGACCGGCGGCAGCAAGGGCAACATCCGCCTGAACCGTCTGATGAACGCGGCCAGCCTGGCCGATGCCGCTCTCCGCTTCGGTCGGACCAACGGCATCGACCCGGGCCACGTCATCCTCAACGCGGTGAAGAACACGCCGGTCAACGGCAAGGGTCCTTGGGCATTGGGCGCCGCTGCTCTGAAGCACATCGGCGAGGACGTTCCCACGGACGAGATGTGTCGCGAGGCGCTACGGCGACATGTCGACGTCGACGCCCTGTCCGACGACAGTTTCGAGTTTCTGGAACGCATCGGCCTGTTGTGACGGCGCGGTCGATGGGGGAACTCCACGCGTTCTTCGACAAG
>JAIWOG010000314.1 GCA_020217035.1 Magnetospirillum sp.
GTGAAGGTGGCGCCGCCCGATTCAGCCAGCACCTTGGTGATGGCAGCGGTCAGCGAGGTCTTGCCATGGTCGACGTGACCGATGGTGCCGATATTGCAGTGAGGCTTGTTGCGCTCGAATTTCGCCTTAGCCATAAGATTCTACTCCGTCCTCGAAATAGGTTTGTCTGGGTGTCGGGATCAGCCGTTCAGCTTGGCCCGGATTTCCTCGGCCACGTTGTTCGGAACTTCCGAATAGTGGTCGAACGTCATGGTGTACTGGGCGCGGCCCTGCGACATGGAACGCAGGGTGTTCACATAGCCGAACATGTTGGCCAGCGGGACCATGGCGGAAATCACGCGGGCATTGCCGCGCTGATCCATGCCGTTGACCTGGCCGCGACGGCTGTTCAGATCGCCGATGACGTCGCCCATGTAATCTTCCGGGGTGACGACTTCGACGCTCATCATCGGTTCCAAGAGCTTCGGACCGGCCTTGGCGATACCTTCACGGAAGGCGGCGCGGGCGGCGATTTCGAAGGCCAGAACCGAGGAGTCGACGTCGTGGTAAGCACCGTCGGTCAGGGTCGCCTTGAAGTCGATCAGCGGGAAGCCGGCGATGACGCCGTTATCCATGGCCGAACGGATACCCTTTTCCACGCCGGGGACGTATTCCTTGGGAACCGAACCACCGATGACGGTGTTGGTGAAGACGAAGCCTTCGCCCTTCTCGGCCGGCTCGAAGCGGATCTTGACGCGAGCGAACTGGCCCGAGCCACCGGTCTGCTTCTTGTGGGTGTAATCGACGTCGGCAGCCTTCGAGATGGTTTCACGGTAGGCCACCTGGGGCGCACCCACATTGGCTTCCACCTTGAACTCGCGCTTCATGCGGTCGACCAGGATTTCCAGGTGCAGTTCGCCCATGCCCTTGATCACGGTCTGACCGGATTCGGCATCGGTGGACACGCGGAACGACGGATCCTCGGCGGCCAGACGCGCCAGGGCCATGCCCATCTTTTCCTGGTCGGCCTTGGACTTGGGTTCCACCGCCACTTCGATCACCGGCTCGGGGAATTCCATGCGTTCCAGAACCACCAACGCACTGGGGGTCGGGTCGCACAGGGTGTCACCTGTGGTGGTGTCCTTGAGGCCGGCGAAAGCGACGATGTCGCCGGCGCGGGCTTCCTTGACTTCTTCACGCGAGTTGGCGTGCATCAGCAGCATACGGCCGACACGCTCGCGCTTTTCCTTGACGGTGTTCTGCACGTAGGAACCGGCTTCGACCACGCCCGAATAGACGCGAACGAAGGTCAGCGAGCCGACGAAGGGGTCGTTCATGATCTTGAACGCCAGACCAGCGAAGGGCTCGTCGTCGGTGGAGTGCTTGGCGATCTCGTCTTCGGTGCCGTACTTCACGCCCTTGATGGCGGGAATATCGACCGGAGCCGGCAGATAATCGACGACGGCGTCGAGCAGGGGCTGCACGCCCTTGTTCTTGAACGCCGAGCCGCACAGCACGGGGACGAAGGTCCGCGAGATGGTGCCCTTGCGGATGCAGGCCTTCAGCACCTCGATGGAGGGCTCTTCGCCGCCCAGGTACATTTCCATGGCCTCGTCGTCCATTTCGACGGCGGTTTCGATCAGCTGAGCGCGATACTCGGCAGCTTTTTCCACCAGGTCGGCGGGGATCGGGGCGTCTTCGAAGGCGGCGCCCAGGGACTCATCCTTCCAGATCACCGCGGTGTTGCGCAGCAGGTCGACGATACCGGCATAGCCCGATTCCTCGCCGATGGGCAGATGCATGACCAGCGGGCGGGCGCCCAGACGGTCGACGATCATGTCCACGCAGCGATAGAAGTTGGCGCCGATGCGGTCCATCTTGTTGACGAAACAAATGCGCGGCACGCCGTACTTGTCGGCCTGACGCCACACGGTTTCGGACTGGGGCTCGACGCCGGCGACCGAGTCGAACACGGTCACCGCACCGTCCAGCACGCGCAGAGAGCGCTCGACTTCGATGGTGAAGTCGACGTGGCCGGGGGTGTCGATGATGTTGATGCGGTGATCCTTCCAGAACGCGGTGGTCGCGGCGGAAGTGATGGTGATACCGCGTTCCTGTTCCTGCTCCATCCAGTCCATGGTGGCGGTGCCTTCGTGCACTTCGCCGATCTTATAGGACTTGCCGGTGTAGTAGAGGATACGCTCGGTCGTGGTCGTCTTGCCGGCATCGATGTGGGCCATGATGCCGATGTTACGGTAGCGCTCGAGGGGCGTTGTGCGGGCCATGTTGCCTTCTCTTTACCAGCGGTAGTGCGAGAACGCCTTGTTGGCGTCCGCCATGCGGTGTGTGTCTTCGCGCTTCTTCACCGCGGCGCCGCGGTTGTTGGCGGCATCCAGCAATTCGCCCGACAGACGGTCGATCATGGTGGTTTCCGAACGCTTGCGCGAATAGTCGATCAGCCAGCGGATGGCCAGGGCCTGACGACGGTCGGAGCGCACTTCGACGGGCACCTGGTAGGTGGCACCGCCGACGCGGCGGGAACGGACTTCGACGGCCGGCTTGACGTTGTCAAGGGCGTCGTGGAACACCTGCAGCGGGTCCTGGCCGGTCTTGGCCTGGATCTTGTCCAGGGCGCCATAGACGATGGCCTCGGCGGCGGACTTCTTGCCATCCAGCATCAGGCAGTTCATGAACTTGGCAACGACCAGATCGCCATACTTGGCATCCGGGTTGATTTCGCGCTTCTCGGCGGCGTGACGACGGGACATATCTTTGATCCTTACTTCGGACGCTTCGCGCCGTACTTCGAACGACGCTGCTTACGATCCTTGACGCCCTGGGTGTCCAGAGTGCCGCGGATGATGTGGTAACGAACACCGGGCAAGTCCTTGACGCGACCGCCGCGGATCATGACCACCGAGTGTTCCTGAAGGTTGTGGCCTTCACCGGGAATGTAGCTGGTCACTTCGAAGCCGTTGGTCAGGCGCACACGGGCAACCTTACGCAGCGCCGAGTTCGGCTTCTTCGGGGTGGTGGTGTAAACGCGGGTGCAAACACCACGCTTCTGCGGGCAGGCTTCCAGCGCCGGCACCTTGTTGCGCGTCGCCAAAGGCTGGCGCGGCTTACGGATCAATTG
This sequence comes from Magnetospirillum sp., assembly GCA_020217035.1. Lineage (GTDB taxonomy): Bacteria > Pseudomonadota > Alphaproteobacteria > Rhodospirillales > Magnetospirillaceae > Magnetospirillum. The sequence goes on from JAIWOG010000314.1 coordinate 3,116, forward strand.
GTTGATCGTGGGCATTCAACTCATTCCCTGTGCGGCCTAAACTTCAGTTGACCGAAAACAACGAAACCTGCCGATACCGATGTATCGGGGTTTCATCGGATGCCGGTCGCCCATCCGCTTGGCGTCACTTAAGTGTTTCAGATAGTCGCGGTACGGCGGGCAACGGACACAATTCCGCCGCCAGTCTCCCGAGAGCGCCGCATCCTATTTATCCCGCCCCCCTGCGTCAAGAGAAAGAGTCGCCTCAACACCTTAGCCGTCAGAGCTCGGGTAAACCCCTGGTAACCATTTGCTGCTATGGTGGGGCAAGAGCGCCTTCTTCCCCCCGGAGCCCGCATGCAGACGCCCACCACCACAGTGCTGATCGAAGCGCAGGAATCGCGCCATCAGCGGGTCGCGCGTCACATTCGTGAAGCGGCGCAAGCCACCGGCATTCCCTTCGACTACCTGCTGGCCCAGGCCAACACGGAAAGCCGCCTGGACCCCGACGCCGCCAGCCGTCGGTCCTCGGCCATGGGGCTTTACCAGTTCACCGCCAGCACTTGGCTGGACATGATCAAGAAGCACGGCGCCGACCATGGCCTGGGCAACTACGCCGACGCCATCACCACCGGCAAGGACGGCAAGCTTTCGGTCGCCAACAAGGACCTGAAGAAAGAAATCCTGGAATTGCGGCGCGACCCGCGCATCTCGGCCTTGATGGCCGGCGAATACGCCGCCGACAACCGCAAGATCCTGGAATCGAAGCTGGGGCGTCAGGCATCCGCCCATGATCTTTACCTGGCCCATTACCTGGGGGCCGGCGGCGCCCTCAAGGTTCTGAACGAGGTGGGTGACAGCGACCAGACCGCCGCCGCCATCCTGCCCGAAGCCGCCCGCGCCAATCCCGAGGAATTCCACCACGACGACGGCGAGGGCGAAGCGAAAAGCGTGGACGCCCTTTATGCCAGCGTCCAGGCCCGCTTCCGCCGTTCCATGGCCAAGGCGGCGACCATGGCCAAGGCCCTGAACCGCCCCAAGGTGGATTTGGCCGAATTCCGCCCCGAGGCCCGCCCACAAGCCCCCGAGCCCACGGTGGTGGCGGCAGCCGAGGCCAAGCCCCAACCCAAGACCGTGACGCCCGCCCCAGCCTCGCCGGCGGTCGACCTCAGCCAATACGGCATGTTCCCGGTAGCCATCGCCCGGGCCGACACCAACCCGGAAACCACCAGTTTCCCGGTCCGGCTGCCGCCGCCGGTCAACGCCACCCGCGCCGACCAGGTCACCCTGCGCGGCCTGATCGACGCCCTGTCCAACATCACCGGGAAAAGCTGAGCGGGTTCAGGCGCCCATCTTCGGTAAGGTGAAGTGGAAGCAAGCCCCCTGCCCCGGAATCGACTCCACCCAGATGGCCCCGCCGTGACGCTCGACCACCCGTTGGCAGACGGCGAGGCCGATGCCGCTGCCGGTATAGCGGTCACGGCTATGGAGGCGCTTGAACAATTCGAAGATCTGCTGCTGGTAGGCCGGGTCGATGCCAATGCCGTTATCGGCTATGGAAAAGCGCCATAGGCCGCCCATGTCTGAAACGGCCACCTTGACCTCGGGCCGAACGTCGTCGCGGCGATATTTCAGGGCGTTGGCCAGAAGGTTCTGAAAGACGCTGGCCAACTGGCCGGAATCGCCCATCACCACCGGCAGCGGCCCGGCCACGTCCACCACCGCCCCGGCTTCGGAGATGGCGGCTTTCAAGTTGCCCAACACGGCGCTGACCAGGACGCCCGTCTGCACCGGAGCCGTGGTCAAGGGCCCGGTCCCGATCCGGGAATAGGCCAGCAATTCGTTGATGATCACCTGCATGCGGCGCACGCCCTCGACGGTGTAGCCGATGAAGGCGTCGGCATCCTCGTCCAGCTTGCCCTGATAGCGGCGCTGCAACAATTGGACGTAGGAGGCGATGTTGCGCAAGGGCTCTTTCAGGTCGTGAGACGCCACATAGGCGAATTGCTCGAGGTCGGCATTGGACCGCGACAATTCCCGGTTGGCGGCTTCCAGGGCGGCCGACGCCTGGTTGTCGCGCACCAGCCGCTTACCACAGACCAACAGCACCGGCACCACCACCAGGGCGGTCAGCAGGGCCGCCAAGCCGCTGCGCCAAGCCCGCGCCTGCCAGCCCAGCATGGCAAAACGAGTCTGCTGGGCCACCACCACGGTCAAAGCTTGGCCAGGGACCAGGCGGCGCGAAACCATTGTCTCGGCCACCGGAATATCGACGGAACCGAGCATGATGGCGGGATCGCGCAGCATGACCTCGCCGGTCTCGTCCTCGATGGTGATCATGAAGGCCGAACCAGAGCGCAGTGCCGATAGCGGGACGGCGGCCACCATCACCCGCCCGTCCCCGGGGGCCGGTTCGGCCAGCACGGCCAGCACCATTCCGCCATTTTGGCGGATGAACGAAAGGGGGCGGTCCGGCAAGTGCTGAGGGACGGATGTGGCCGTGGCAAACAGCCTTTCGCCGCCGCGTCCATGAACCCCCACCCATCCTGGGTAGCCAGGGGGCAGCAATTCGGCCAGAGCCACGGGGGAAGGACGCTCCGACTCTTGCAGCAAACGCGACAGACGCGACAACACCGCAGCGTTTCGTTCCAGGGACTGGGCGACATCCTGGGCGACGCCGTCGGCCATGGCGTCAACGCCGCGCTGGGCTTGACCGCGGGTCTCGTGCCAATCGGTGACGACGGAGAACGCCGCCGGCGCCAAGGACGCCAACAGGCCCAGCAAACCCAGCATTGCCATCACCCAGAGCGGGCGATAGACACGTTTTGCCCCTGTCACCTGTTTCCCCTTCGTGACGGCGACACTTAGCTCGGCATTAAACGAGCCCGTAGCCGGACGGTCAAAGAAAAACCCCCTCCGCCGGGTGGCGGAGGGGGGCGTTCCTAGCGGGATCACTCGGCCGGGGCGGCCGGGTTTTCCTCGCCACCGGCGGGAAGCGCCGGGCTTTCGCCCTGGGCTTCGTCCTCCACCTGCATCTCGCGGTCGCGCTTGGCGGCCAACTCGCGCAGGCGGTTCATCACCGCGCCGGTACCGGCGGGGATCAGACGGCCGACGATGACGTTTTCCTTCAGGCCGTTCAGGGTGTCCACCTTGCCGGAAACCGCCGCTTCGGTAAGGACGCGGGTGGTTTCCTGGAACGAGGCGGCCGAGATGAACGAATGGGTCTGCAAGGACGCCTTGGTGATGCCCTGCAGCACCGGGGTGCCGCCGGCCGGGCGGCCCTGTTCCTTGATCGCCTTGCGGTTCTCGTGCTCGAATTCCTGACGGTCAACCTGTTCGCCGACCAGGAAGGTGGTGTCGCCCGGGTCGTTGATCTCGACCTTCTGCAGCATCTGGCGAACGATCACCTCGATGTGCTTGTCGTTGATCTTCACGCCTTGCAGACGATAGACCTCTTGGATTTCGTTGATCAGGTACTGGGCCAGGGCTTCCACGCCCATGACGCGCAGAATGTCGTGGGGCACCGGATTGCCGTCCATCAGGCTGTCGCCGCGACGGACGTAGTCGCCTTCCTGCACCGACACGTGCTTACCCTTGGGGATCAGGTATTCCATCGGATCGCCGTCCTCGGGGACCACCAGGATGCGGCGCTTGGACTTGTAGTCCTTACCGAATTCCACGCGGCCGTCGATGTCGGAGATGATGGCGTGATCCTTGGGCTTACGGGCTTCGAACAGTTCCGCCACACGCGGCAGACCGCCGGTGATGTCGCGGGTCTTCGAGCCTTCACGCGGAATGCGGGCCAGGACGTCGCCGGCATGCAGCTTGGCCTGGTTTTCCACCGACAGGATGGCGTCCACCGATAGGAAGTAACGGGCTTCCAAGCCGTTGGGCAGGGTCACCGGCTGGCCCTTGTCGTCACGCAGTTCGACGCGCGGACGCAGATCGGAACCACGCGGCTGCTGCTTCCAATCGACCACCACCTTGCTGGCGATGCCGGTGGCTTCGTCGACCACCTCGCGGACGGACAAGCCTTCCACCAAATCGACGTAATGGGCGACACCGTTGGTCTCGGTGATGATCGGCAGGGTGTAGGGGTCCCACTCGGCCATCTTGGTGCCCTTGGTGACCTTCTGTCCCTCTTCCACCAGCAGCTTGGCACCATAGGGGACGCGGTGACGCGCACGTTCGCGGCCGCCGGCATCCAGCAGCAACAATTCGCAGTTGCGGCTCATGATGATCTTGGCGCCCGACGAGTTGGTCACCACGTTCTTGTTCAGCAACTGAACCGTGGTGTCGCCGGTGGCTTCGATGCTGGACTGTTCGGCGCCACGCTGCGCCGCGCCGCCGATGTGGAAGGTGCGCATGGTCAGCTGGGTGCCGGGTTCGCCGATGGACTGGGCAGCGATAACGCCGACAGCCTCGCCGACATTGACCTTGGTGCCACGCGCCAGGTCGCGGCCATAGCAGCAACCGCAGACGCCTTCCTTGGCCTCGCAGGTCAGCACCGAGCGGATGTTGACCACCTCGATGCCGGCATCGTCGATCAGCTCAACCGCCGATTCGTCGATCAGTTCGCCGGAAGCGACGATGATCTCGCCGGTGGCCGGATGAACGATATCGCGAGACGCCGAGCGGCCCAGGATACGTTCGGCCAGCGGGCTGATCACTTCGCCGCCTTCGACCACCGCCGAGACGGTCAGGCCGTTGATGGTGCCGCAATCTTCCTCGACGATGATGGCGTCCTGGGCCACGTCCACCAGACGACGGGTCAGGTAACCCGAGTTGGCGGTCTTCAACGCGGTGTCGGCCAGACCCTTACGGGCGCCGTGGGTGGAGTTGAAGTACTCCAGCACGGTCAGACCTTCCTTGAAGTTCGAGATGATCGGGGTCTCGATGATCTCGCCCGAGGGCTTGGCCATCAGGCCGCGCATGCCGGCCAGCTGCTTCATCTG
>JAIWOG010000222.1 GCA_020217035.1 Magnetospirillum sp.
CGGCGGGCGGAAGCGGGCAGGGGCCACGGCGCCGACACCCGGGCCGGCGCCGTGCGGTCCGGCTCGGCCAGGATGACGTCCAACGCCACCGCCGCCGCCCCCAGGTCGCGCAGGCGGGCGACCAGTTCCGCCATCTGATGGCGCGGCCACGGCCATTGTCCTAGCCGGGCCAAGCTATCCTCGTCGATGTCGACGATGCGCACCGGCACCGGCACATAGGGGCGCGGCCACATATTCTGCAGGGTGTCGAAGGCCAGGTTGTCCAGGCGTTGCCGCCAGTGCGGCACCGTCAACAGCGCCATGATGGCGGCCAGCAAGGCCACCGTTCCCGCAATGGCCGCGCGGATTCTTGCCTTTTGTCTGCGGTTCATGGCTGCCATCCGCCAATTGTCATGCCCTTGCCGGCCAGCTTGCGCTACCCTGACGGCGTGTGGGCAGCATAACCCAGCCCTTGGCGGTCCACATCCCACCCGCATGGGCGGGAAGCATCCGCCCGCCCCGACTACTCAGAGGTCATAAGGGGGCAACAGGGGCTCGCCAGGGGGGGAATTGTCGTGTAGGCAATCACTCATGGTGCGTCGCACAAAAGCGGTACGGAGGAATCTTAGTTCAGGCGCCTCCGATGCAGCGCAATAAAAAAACAGGACCAAGGACGTTTTCGTGTGTAAAGTTTCCTAAAACACCTTGGCAACGCGGCGCTCGCCGTGCATCCTGTTTTTCTAATATAGAGCGGCCCGTCTCTTGAGCAGGGGAAAGACAATGAAGATCGCCATACCGAAGGAGCGTCGTGACGGGGAAACCCGCGTCGCCGCCTCGCCCGATACGGTGAAGAAGTACGTCCAGATGGGCTTCGAGGTGCAGATCGAAGCGGGGGCCGGAAGCGGCGCCTCCATCGCCGACCAGGTTTACGTCGATGCCGGCGCCACTGTCGCAGCCGACACCGCCGCGGCTTTCGACGCCGACGTGGTGCTGAAGGTGGCGCGGCCCACCGACGACGAAATCGGCCTTCTGAAGGAAGGCTCGGTGCTGATCTCGGCGCTGTCGGCGTTGACCAACAAGGACATGGTGGAAAAGCTGGCGGCCAAGAAGGTCACCGCCTTCGCCATGGAATTGGTGCCGCGCATCACCCGCGCCCAAAGCATGGACATCTTGTCGTCGCAGGCCAACCTGGCCGGCTACAAGGCGGTGCTGGACGGCGTGCACGAATTCAAGCGTGCCGTTCCCATGATGATGACGGCGGCCGGCACCGTGGCTCCCGCCCGTTTCCTGATCCTGGGCGCCGGCGTCGCCGGCCTGCAGGCCATCGCCACCGCCAAGCGTCTGGGCGGCGTGGTCTATGCCTTCGACGTGCGTCCGGCGGTCAAGGAACAGGTTCAGTCCCTGGGCGGCAAGTTCGTGGAAGTGGACGCCGATGCGTCGGACGCCGAGACCAAGGGCGGCTACGCCAAGGAAATGAGCGAGGAATACAAGGCCAAGCAGGCGGCCAAGATCGCCGAGACCCTGGCCAAGACCGACATCGCCATTTGCACGGCGCTGATCCCCGGCAAGCCGGCCCCGGTGCTGATCACCGAGGAGATGGTGAAAGCCATGCGCCCCGGTTCGGTCATCGTCGATCTGGCGGTGGAAATGGGCGGCAACTGCCCGCTGTCCGAAATGGACAAGGTGGTGGAAAAGCACGGTGTCACCCTGGTCGGCCACGGCAACGTGCCGGCGCGGCTGGCCGTCGACGCCTCGGCGCTTTACGCCAAGAACCTGCTGAACTTCATCAGCCCGCTGGTGGACAAGGAAACCAAGACCCTGGCCTTCAACTGGGACGACGAGATCCTGAAGGGCGCCTGCGTCGCCCGTGACGGTCAAGTCGTGCACCCGGCCCTGGTCGGCTAAGGAGGAACCGCGCAATGGATCCGAAAGATATTGTCGAGGGCGCGACCAAGCTCGCCACCGACGCCCAGGCCATGGCCGCCAAGGCGGCGGCCTTGGCCCAGCAGGCCACCCAGCTGGCGGCGGTCTCGGGCGACCATGGAACGGCCTTCATCAGCCTGCTGACCATCTTCGTGCTGGCCTGCTTCGTCGGCTATTACGTGGTCTGGCGGGTGACGCCGGCCCTGCATTCGCCGCTGATGGCGGTCACCAACGCGGTGTCGTCGGTGATCATCGTCGGTGCCCTGATCGCCACCTCGACCGACGGCGTCGCCGCCAAGGTCCTGGGTTTCCTGGCGGTCATCCTTGCATCGGTCAACATCTTCGGTGGCTTCATCGTCACCCAGCGGATGCTGTCCATGTTCAAGAAGAAGCAAAAGTAAGGGGGCGGCCGTGTCTGCAAGCTTGACGCAATTCGCGTATCTGGTCGCCGCCGTGTGTATGATCATGGCGTTGCGTGGCCTTTCCAGCCCGGAAACCTCGCGCGGGGGGAACATGTGGGGCATGGTCGGCATGGCCATCGCCATCGTCACCACCGTGCTGACCCCGGACACTTCGTATATCCTGATCCCGCTGGGCATCCTGATCGGTGGCGCCATCGGCACCATCGTCGCCAAGAAGATCGAGATGACGGCGTTGCCGCAATTGGTGGCGGCCTTCCACTCGCTGGTCGGCCTGGCGGCGGTGTTCGTCGCCGGCGCGGCGCTGTCGGCGCCTGAAGCCTTCGGCATCGTCGCCCCGGAAGGCGGCATCAAGATGGGCTCGCTGATCGAAATGAGCCTGGGTGTGGCCATCGGCGCCATCACCTTCACCGGTTCCTTGGTGGCATTCGGCAAGTTGCAGGGTCTGGTCAGCGGCAAGCCGCTGCAATTCCCCATGCAGCATCCGCTGAACGCGGCCCTGGGCATCGCCATGATCGTGCTGATCGCCATCTTCTCGGCCTCGGGCGGGTCGATCCCGCTGTTCGTGCTGATCACCCTGATCGCCCTGGCCTTGGGCTTCCTGTTGATCCTGCCCATCGGCGGCGCCGACATGCCGGTCGTCGTCTCGATGCTGAATTCCTATTCGGGTTGGGCGGCGGCCGGCATCGGCTTCACGCTCGGCAACCCGCTGTTGATCATCGTCGGCGCCTTGGTGGGTTCGTCGGGCGCCATCCTGTCCTACATCATGTGCAAGGGCATGAACCGCTCGATCTTCAACGTCATCCTGGGCGGTTTCGGCGGTGAAGTCGCCGGTCCGGCCGGTGCCGGCGGGGCGGGTGGCGACAAGGCGGTCAAGGCCGGTTCGGCCGACGACGCCGCCTTCATCATGAAGAACTCGTCCAAGGTCATCATCGTGCCCGGTTACGGCATGGCGGTGGCCCAGGCCCAGCATGCTTTGCGCGAAATGTGCGACCTGCTGAAGGCCGAAGGCGTGGACGTGCGTTACGCCATCCATCCCGTCGCCGGCCGTATGCCCGGTCACATGAACGTGCTGCTGGCGGAAGCCAACGTGCCCTATGACGAAGTCTTCGAATTGGAAGAGATCAACCACGAATTCGGCACCGCCGACGTGGCCTTCGTCATCGGCGCCAACGACGTGACCAACCCGGCGGCCAAGACCGACACCGCCAGCCCCATCTACGGCATGCCCATCCTGGACGTGGAAAAGGCCAAGACGGTGCTGTTCATCAAGCGGTCGATGGCGTCGGGCTATGCCGGCGTCGATAACGAGCTGTTCTTCCGTCCCAACACCATGATGCTGTTCGGCGACGCCAAGAAGGTGACCGAGGAAATCGTCTCCGCCTTGGGGTGACGTTTTCTGCCGAAATCGTGACGAACGCCGTCCCCGTCACCGGGGGCGGCGTTTTTCATTGCGTCTAAAGTTGCAAGGGATTCTGCCCTTTGGCTCCCTGCTCGTGGGGGCCGTATCGGCCTATAATCGGGCGGTAAGCCCAGCCCTGGCGAGGGGCCGGGCATAGTCGAGGGGGATGGTCGTGTCCACCTGTTCCAACCTCAGCCCGATGACGTCGTGGTCCGAGGCCGCCGAAAGGTTCTTCGAACTCAGCATCGACCTGTTGTGCGTGGTCGACAAGACCGGGCGCTTCGTTCACCTGTCGCGGTCGTGGCAGGCATTCCTGGGGATTCCGCTGTCGGAACTGGGGGGGCGCAACTTCATGGACTTCGTCCATCCCGACGACGTCGAACTCACCACCCGCTTGTTCCAGGAGATCGGCCGGGGCCTGGAAGCGGTGGACTTCCGTAACCGCTATCTGAGCCGCAACGGTCACTACCGCACCTTGTCGTGGCGCTCCTCGCCGCCCGATGCCGACGGTATGGTCCACGCCGTGGCCCGCGACGTCACCGACGAGCAGGCCGCCCACGACGCCCTGGCGGCCGAGCAGGCGCGACTGCGGGCGGTGATGGACAGCATCGCCGATCTGGTGTTCATCAAGGACAAGGATTTTCGCTATCTGGGCTGCAACCGCCCCTTCGCCGAATTCGTGGGCCATTCCGAGGCCGAGTTGCGGGGGCGGACCGATTTCGACTTCTTCCCCGCTGACCAAGCCCAGTTCTTCCGCGATCACGACACCGCCATGCTGCGCGACATGGCGCCGCGCCGCAACGACGAGTGGCTGGTTTTCCCCGATGGACGCAAACGGCTGTACGACACCCAGAAAGTGCCGTTGATCACCGCCGACGGCCAGCTGGCCGGCTTGGTGGGGGTCAGCCGCGACATCACCGACCAGACCGAGTTGCGGGACCAGGTGGACTTTCTGGGGACGATGATCAACCACAGTCACGACCCGCTTTACTGCCTTGATCCCCAGCGGGATTTCACTTTCGTCTACGTGAACGACGCCCTGTGCGGCTATCTGGGGGTGTCTCGTCAGGAAATCCTGCGATCCGATCCCAGCCGCTATTGTCCGGAAATGGACCGTGCCGCCCTGGACGAGTTGTGGCGGCTGTGCGGGGCCGATGCGCCGGTGCTGTTCGAAACCAGGATCCGGCTGTCCGACGGCCAATTGGCCCCGGTTGAGGTTTCCGCCAGCCGCGTCCACCATCAGGGACGCGACTACGCGGTGGGCTGGTTGCGTGACCTCAGCGCCCGCCATGCCGCCGAACGCCAATTGCGCGAGCGCGAGGCGCTTTATCGCGCCTCCATCGAGGCCACCACCGACGGGTTCTGGCAAGTGGACGGCGCGGGCGTCATCTTGGACGTCAACACCGCCTATGCCGGCATGTCGGGTTACACATTGGACGAGTTGCGCGGCATGCATGTCTCGCAGTTGGAACACTACGACGATTCACAGGACGTGGCGGCGCGGATCGAGCGCCTGATGCGCACCGGGCTCGAGACCTTCGAAACCAAGCATCGTCGCAAGGATGGCTCGCTTTGGGACGTCGAGGTCAACATCATCTATTCCCATGTCGAGGACGTGCGGTTCTTCGTTTACTTGCGCGATCTGCGCAAGCGTCGTCGGGCCGAATTGATCCTGCGGGCGCGTCTGCGTCTGGCGGAAATCGCCCGCGACAACGACATCGACACCTTGATGACCGAGGTGCTGGACACCGCCGAACGACTGACCGCCAGCACCATCGGCTTCTTCCATTTCGTCGATCCCGACCAAAGGACCCTGCGGTTGCAGGCATGGTCGTCCAACACCCTGAAAAACATGTGCAAGGCCGAGGGCAAAGGCCAGCATTACCCCGTCGACCAAGCCGGCATCTGGGCCGAGTGTCTGCGTCAGGGGCGGGCGGTGATCTGCAACGACTATGATGCCGCCGAAGACAAGAAGGGATTGCCGCAAGGGCACGCGCCGGTCAGCCGCCTGGTCACCGTGCCGGTGACCGGCGAGGGCGGTTTTTCCGCCTTGATCGGCGTCGGCAACAAGGCCAAGGACTACGACGGCGACGACGTGGATGTCTTGACCGAGTTGGCAACCATGGCCATCGACATCGTCAGCCGTGTCCGTGCCGAGGTGTCGCGCCGGGCTCTGGCCGAGGAACTGGCCCATGCCGCCCACCAATGGAGCGCCGCCATGGAAACCTTCCAGGGCGGCATCGCGCTGTTGGATGGGCAACATCGGCTGGTGCGGGCCAACGCAGCCTTCTTCGCCTTGACCGGAACCGATCCGGGACAGGTGGGCGAGGTGATGACCGGATTGTTCACGTCGTCAGCTGACGGGCTGGACCCGGTTCTCGCCTGCGCAGACGCCGAAACGGTCATTGAGGTTGGCGATCCCGGCAACCCGGGCGGCAAGCCGCTGGAAGTGCGTGTCGCCACCGTTTGTGACGGACAGGGCCAGGTGGACGGCAAGGTGGTCTCGCTCTACGACCTGACCCATGTGCGGCAACAGGAAAGCCGCCTGGAAGCCATGATCGCCGAACTGACCCGCAGCAACGCCGAATTGGAACGGTTCGGACAGGTTGCCGCCCACGACCTGCAAGAGCCGACGCGCCGTCAGGTGCTGTTCGCCCAAATGCTGCAACGAAAGCTGGGCGACGGACTGGATGACGATTCCCGTCAATATCTGGATTTCATGATCGCCGACGCCTTGAAGATGCGGGACATGGTCCGCGCCCTCAACGTCTACCACCGGGCCGGCCATACCCTGAACCCGGTCGAGCCGGTAGAGATGGATCGGGTGGCCGCCGACGTCATCGGCACGCTTTCCAGCGAGATCGACCACAGCAAGGCCCGGCTGTGCATGGCCCCCTTGGGGGAAGTGGCGGGGGAACGGGCGCGACTGCACCTGCTGCTGGTCAACCTGCTGAGCAACGCCTTGCGCTTCCGCCATCCAGGGCGTCAACCCAGAATTCAGCTGGCAGCGGCGGAAGCCGAGGCGGGAATGGCGGAATTCAGCGTGGCCGACAACGGCATCGGCATTCCAGAACAATACCGGGACGGCATGTTCACCTTGTTCCGGCGCATGAATGCCAAGCAGGGCGGTTCCGGCATGGGTCTGGCCCAATGTCGGCGCATCGTCGAGGATCTGGGGGGACGCATCTGGCTGGAAGGCAACGAATCGGGGGGGACCACCGTCAAGTTCACCTTGCCCAGGCCATGAAAAAGGGGCGGGCCGTTGTCCCGCCCGGCTTTGCCTATTCCTCTTGAACGATGACGCCGTACCAGCCCAGACCCTGATAGGTCTCGTAGCCTGGGGTCAGGGCATAGGCCACCACGGTGCCGTCCATGTCCTGATAGCAGCCGCGGTCGCCTTGGGTGGTGCGCAGCGGGAACTTTTCCGCCAGCAGGCCGCGACGGGCCGAATCGGCGATGATGCGATGGTCGCGGTCGATGATCAGGCAGCGGCTTTTCATTTTTTCCTGGGGCGACAGGCGCACGCCTTCGACGATGGTCTGGCCTTGGCTTTCCCAGTCGAAGAAGATGCCCAAGGCCCCCAGCGGCTTGCCGTCGGCTTCGCCGCCTTCGCGGATGGCGGTGGCGTAGGTGGCGACCAGGGCGCCGCCCAGGCCACCTTCACGGCTGATGTCGGCGACGGCGAAGTCGTTGCCCGACTGGGTGGCCATGGCGTCCCGGAACCACGCCTGACGCGACACGTCGGTGCCGATGGCATTGGGATAACGGTCGGGACGGCCGTTGGCGACCACGCGGCCCGCGGCGTCCGCCACCCACAGGTCCAAGTAGACGGTGTAGGAATCCAAGATGACGCCCAGACGCTTGCTGGCATGGGCGGCCTTGGTGGGATCGGTCAGGCAATCGACCACCGCCGAATCGGTGGCCCACCAGCGCACGTCGCAGGATCGTTCGTAAAGGTTGCGGTCGGCGATTTCCACCGCGTTGTGGGCCAAGTCGGCCAGACGTTCACCACGGACTTGGCGCACTTCCTCGGCCAAGGCGCGGCCAAAGCCGGACAGGCTGTCCAACTTGCCGCGCAACTCGCCGCGCAGGGAATCGGTCAGTTCGGCGATTTCCGACGAAATCGCCTTCACTTCGTCGGCGACCACGGCGAAGCCACGGCCCAACTGGCCGACGCGTTGCGCTTCGATCGAGGCGTTCAAGGCAAGCATCCTGGATCTGCGGGTAATGCCATGAATGCGGTCGATCTTTTGATCAGTGACCGCGGCGACGGTTCCGGTTATTTCCAGCAGATGCTCGACAGATGCCATAGTGTTCCCCGTGCGCAAAGTGTGCGTTGCAGCATCCATAACACGACTGTCATGGAAGTGAACAAAAAAAATGCAGCATACCGCGCATGGGTAGTATGCCTTATAATTGGGCATTCCCACGGCGAAATTGCGGAATAGGCTTTTGGATGTAAAAGGGGGCTCTTGGCGTTTCCAGGGGGTGCCGGGGGACGGGGGACAGGGGGAGATTTCCCAAGCAGGACCGAAGGTCCAAACGCCAAGAGCGCCGCGACTGTGCCATCGCGGCGCCCTGGTGCAATTGACTTTGGTCAGCTCTTGCTGTCCTGCCGCAGGTTAAACGCGGACAGGCGTAGAGGAGGCTTGCCAAGGGCCGCCGTCAATCGCGGCGGCGAATCCTTAGAAGCCTTCGCGCTCCAGGCGCTTGCGCTCGAGCTTGCGGGCGCGGCGCACGGCCTCGGCCTTTTCGCGAGCGCGCTTTTCCGAGGGCTTCTCGTAGTTGCGGCGCAGCTTCATTTCACGGAACACGCCCTCGCGCTGCATCTTCTTCTTGAGCGCCTTCAGGGCCTGGTCGACGTTGTTGTCACGGACGAGAACTTGCACGTTACTTCACAGCTCCTCTACGCTGAATAGCAACCCGGCGCACGACAGGTCATGCCGTCCGGGAGGGCGATCTGATACCACAGTGGGCAGGCTTTGAAAAGAGAATTACACATCATCTTGATGTTCTCGACGCGGGCGCCCAACTGGGTTAGGTAAAGACAGGCGGAAACAGAGGTCAAGGCCATGGACTTTCAAGACATTCGCGACCGGCTGATCATGGCGGCGCTGCCGCACGCGGTGTTCGACGGCTGGACCATGAAAACCCTGACCCAGGCGGCTTTCGACCTGGACCTGGATTTGTCCCTGGCCGAACGCGCCTTCATGGGCGGCCCGGCCGAGGCGGTGGCCCATTTCGCCGATCTGGGCGACCGGTTGATGCTGGCCGACTGCCTGGAGATGGATTTTCCCAACATGCGGACCCATCAAAAGGTCCGCGCCCTGATCAAGGCGCGGTTGAGCCGTTGGGCGCCGCACCGCGAAGCCCTGCGCCGAGCCTTGTCGGTACTGGCCTTGCCGCACAACATGGCCCTGGCCGCAAAGGTCACCGCCAATACGGTGGACACTATCTGGCGGGCCGCCGGCGACACTTCCGCTGATTTTTCCTGGTACACCCGCCGCGCCAGCCTGGGGGCCGTCTACACCGCCACCCTGATGTATTGGCTGGACGACCCGTCCGAGGATTGCGTCGACACCTGGGCCTTCCTGGACCGCCGTCTGGCCGATGTGGGCCGGGTGCACAAGACCCGCGAGAAGCTGACCAACATGATCGCGGGGTTGAAGCTGCCCAAGATGATTCCGGGACGGCGGGCTTAAATCCGCCGCGCCGATCCCAGGCGTTCCGACAATTGGTTGGCGGCCTGTTTCAGCTCGCGCACCACCGGGCCATCGGCGGACATGTCGAACATGCCCTGGATGCCGACCACCAGCATGGTCAGGGTGATGGTTCCGGCGGCGTTGAACACCGGGGCGCCGATGGCTTCGACGCCGGGCACCAGGTGATAGCCGGACACCGTGCTGATGCCTTGCTGACGGATGCGTTCGAACATGGAATCGATGGCGGGCCAATCGTGCGCGTCGGCGGGGGCGCGGCCGTCCCGCAACTCGGCCTCGATCAGGTGGGAAACCTGTTCGCGCGGCAGGTAGGCGCCGAAAATCTGCCCCGAGGCCGAGGACAGCACGTCCAAGGCGGTGCCGGTGACCACGTTGACGGTGATGGCGCGGCGCGGCCGCTCGTCGCGCACGATGATCGGGCCGTTGTCGCTCCACACCGACAGCGCCGTGGTCTCGTTGACCCGGTCGCGCAATTCGGCGATGGCGTTCAGGCCCAGTTGCACGCGGTCCAGGCGGTCGATGGCGGCCAGTCCCACATGCAGGGCCAAAGGCCCAAG
>JAIWOG010000223.1 GCA_020217035.1 Magnetospirillum sp.
GTCGTAAAGCGAGGTCTGGCGGTCCTGTTCCACCATGCCGGCGCGGATCAGGCTGACCAGATAGCGGTGCGCCTTGGAAGCCGGCATGCCGGAAGCGGCGGCGATGTCCTTCAGCATCATGGCCCGGTCGCCGCCGGCCAGGGCGCGGAGCACCTGCATGCCGATCTCGATGGACTGGACGCCGTGTTTGCCTTCGCCGTTTTCGCTCATGACCGCTTTACTCCCGTGGTCATCAACGCATAACGGCGAAGGCGGGGTTTGGCAAGTTGGAGCAGGATGATTCGTATGCGAATCATCCTGCGACAGCAGCCATTGCGGCTGCGGCCAAGCAAGCCAGAGGCTTGCGCCCGGCGAGGGGCATAAACAACTACCCGTGTTCGATTTGCAGTTTCAGGAAATGGGTGGCGCAGGAAATACAGGGGTCGTAATTGCGGATGGCCTGTTCGGCCCGCCATTTGATTTCGTCGTCGGACTTCGTAAGGTTGGCCTGCACCACCTTCCACAAATCCAGTTCGATGACCTTCTGGTTCTGGGCGGTGGGCGGCACGATGCGGGCGTCCAGTACCGATCCGTCGGCATCGATGCGGTAACGATGATAACAGATGCCGCGCGGCGCCTCGGTGCAGCCATGACCTTCGCCGGCGCGGACGGGCGCCTCGATATAGGCTCGGTCCGATTCTTCATAGCCCTGCACCAGCTTCAGCGCGTCCTCGCACACCTGCACCAGTTCGACGGCCCGCACCACGATGGATTGGAACGGGTTCCTGACCACCGGTCCCAGGCCGGCCGCCTTGGCCGCGGCTTGCGCCGTCTTGCCCAGCTTGTCGTAATTCAGGTTATAGCGGGCCAGCGGTCCCACATGATGGTTGCCGCCGTCCTTGGGCTTGCCGTGCAGCGCGTTGGACCACGGCACGTGTTCTTCCTCGACATGATCCAGGAATTGCGACACCGGGAAATCCAGGCCGGACGAGGTGACAAGGCGGCCTTCGTGGATGGCGTATTCGTCGGGGTGACGCAGCGCCATGAAATTGTAGTCCTGTTCGATGTCGGGGAAGTCGAAGCCGCCCACCAGCTTGACGGTGGCGATGGACGTCTCGACCGCCCATTTCAGTTCCTCTTCCAGGGCGCGGACCTGCTTTTTCGTCGGCAGCTTGTAGAAACCGCCGACCTTCAGCGCCACCGGGTGGATGGCGCGGCCGCCGATGGTTTCCAGGATCTCGTTGCCCACCTTCTTCAGTCTAAGCGCGTTTTCCACCAGGGCACGGTCCACCTTCGCCAGTTCCAGCGCGTCGGCCAGGCCCAGGAAGTCGGGCGCGTGCAGCATGTAGACGTGCAGCGCGTGGCTTTCGATCCACTCGCCGCAATAGATCAGGCGACGCAGGTCGCGGATGGGTTTGGTGACGGTGATGCCCAGGATGTCTTCCATGGCCTGGCTGGCCCCCATCAGATAGGCGATGGGGCAGATGCCGCAGATGCGCGCCGTGATGTCGGGAACCTCGCGGAAGTCGCGGCCCCGCAGGAAAGCCTCGAAAAAGCGCGGCGGCTCGAAGATGCCGAAATGCAGTTCCTTGATCAGGCCGTCCTTGACCTTGACGTGCAACGAGCCTTCGCCCTCGACCCGGGCCAGGGCCTCGACCTTGATGGTGCGGGTGTCAGCCATGATTGTCGCCCTCCTTGCGGAACGCGTCGGAATTGGCGTTGTAGGTGTGGAACAGGCGGCGGATGTCGCGGCCCGACTGCCCCAACTGGCTTAAGCGGGCGGCCAGGGCGGCGGTGTTGGGGGCTTCCATGGGGCCGAAGCAGCCATAGCAGCCGCGATCCTTGCCCGGACAAAGGGTGCCGCAGCCGGCTTGGGTCACCGGCCCCAGACAGGCGGTGCCGGTGGCGACCATGCGGCACACCGTGCCGCTTTCCTTGCATTCCATGCATTGCGAATGCCGGGGGATGTTGGGTTTGCGGCCGTTCAACGCGGCGTTCAGCACTTCCAGCATCTGGTATTTGTTGACCGGACAGCCGCGCAGCTCGAAATCCACCGGGACGTGGTCGGAAATGGCGGTCGACGTGGTCAGGGTGTCGATGTATTCCGGATGCGCGTAGACGCAGCGGATGAATTCCTTGACGTTCCTGAAGTTGCGCAACGCCTGGATGCCGCCGGCGGTGGCGCAGGCGCCGATGCTGATCAACACCTTGGATTGCTTGCGCACCTCGCGGATGGCCTTGATGTCGTGGGGCGTGGTGATCGAGCCTTCCACCAGCGATACGTCATAGGGGCCTTTTTCCACCTTGCGGGTGGCTTCCAGGAAATAGCTGATGCGCACTTCCTCGGTCAGCGCCAGCAATTCGTCTTCGCAATCCAGCATGGTCAACTGGCAGCCGTCGCAGCTGGAAAACTTCCAGACCGCCAGTTTGGGGCGCTTGCGTTCGGACATGGCTAAAGCTCCCTGATCTGGAACAGGTCGGCGACCCGGTCATAGCGGAACACCGGTCCGTCCTTGCAGGTGAAGTGGGGGCCCCATTGGCAATGGCCGCAAAGGCCACAGCCGCATTTCATGTTGCGTTCCACCGACACCCAGACGCGGCTGGTGTTCACCCCCTTCTTTTCCAGGGCTTGCGCCGCGTAGCGCATCATCACTTCCGGGCCGCAGACGAAGCTGGTGGTGTTGAGCGGGTCGAAGCCGCCCCGGGTGATCAGGTTGGTGACCACGCCCACGTTGCCACCCCATTTGCCGGTGGCGCGGTCGACGGTGACCAGGACGTCCAGGTCGAAGCGGCCGCGCCAGCGTTCCAGTTCCTTCTTGTAAAGGATGTCTTCCGGTGTGCGGGCGCCGTACAACACGATGACCCGGCCAAAGCGTTCGCGGTTGGCCATGGCTTGGTATATGGCGGGGCGCAGCGGCGCCAGGCCGACGCCGCCGGCGACGAAGACCAGATCATGGCCAAAGGCCGATTCCACCGGCCACGAGGTGCCAAAGGGGCCGCGCACCCCCAAGCTGTCGCCGGGTTTCAGCGCGTCCAGGGCCTCGGTGACCTGGCCGACGGCGCGGGTGGTGTGGACCAGCACCGAACGATCGGCGGGATCGCCCGAGATGGAAATGGGAACCTCGCCCACGCCGTAAACGTACAGCATGTTGAATTGCCCGGGCTGGAAGGCGAACTCGCCACCCGATTCGGGCACCATTTCCATGGTGAAGGTGTCCGACAGGTCGCGGCGCACCTTCTCGATACGGAAGGGCTGCGGCACCATGGGGTCAAGAAGCGGCGCGTTCATCACTTGCCGTCCTTCTTCTTGGCCTTCTTCAACCGCGCGTCGGGTGCGCGGTTGGCGCCCTTGGACTTCTTGTCGGCCTTTTCCGCCTTGACCGCTTTTTCCTTGGGCGGCTTGGGGGGCGCGTAAAGGTCCAGCATCTGCAACCGCGCCGCGGACAGGCGATGGGCCATGACGGGGACGAAGCGGCGCAGCACGTCGTAGCCCAAGACCGGGTCGGCCTCCATCTTGCGGCGCAGGCATTTGGCGTCGAAGGACAGTGCCCGGACCAGGGTGACGGCGCGGGCGTCGAAGGTGGCGCGATAGGGTTCGACGATCCAGGCCCAACCGACGACCTCGCCCTCGGTGAGGGTTTCGACGACGATGGGGGGCTGGCCCGGTTGGTCGATTTCGATGGCGACGGTTCCGGCGCGGATCAGATAGAACTTGTCCGCCGCGTCGCCTTGGCGGAACAGCATGGTGCCGGCCTCGAAGCGCTCGTTGGCGGCGCAGCCGACCAGCAGGTCGCGCAAGGCCAAGTCGATGCCCTTGAAGAAGGGATGCTCGTCGATGACGGGGCCGAGATTTTCCGGCTTGACCATGGTCAGCTCCTTCCTTGGGTGGTGATGGCGGCGGCTTCTTCGGTGATGTCGATGCCCACCGGGCACCAGGTGACGCAGCGGCCGCAGCCGACGCATCCCTGCTCGCCGAACTGGTCGACCCAGGTGGACAATTTGTGGGTGATCCACTGGCGATAGCGCGACCGCGTCTCGGTGCGCACGGCGCCGCCATGGATGTAGGAAAAATCCAGGGTGAAGCACGAATCCCATTTGCGCCAGCGTTCCGCGTTGTCACCCTTGAGGTCGGTGACGTCCTCGACCGTGGTGCAAAAGCAGGTGGGGCAGACCATGGTGCAATTGCCGCACGACAGGCAGCGTTCCGCCACCTTGTCCCAGCGCGGATGGTCGGGTTGGGCGGCCAGCTTGCGGGCGGCGGCGGCGTCCAGGGACTTTTCCTGGCGGGCGGCGTTCTTCACCGCCAAGCCTGCGGCCTTGATGTCGGCGGCGCCGGCGGCGGGGGCCTTCAGGGACTTCAGCAGCTTCGCCCCTTGGGGGGTACCGGCTTCGGCGACGAAGACATGGCGCTTGGGGGTGGCCACTTCGGTCAGCTTGATGTCGAAGCCGCGGGTGACTTCCGGTCCGGTTCCCATGGAGGCGCAAAAACAGGTGGTCTGGGCCTCGCCGCATTGCACGGCGACGACGAAGGCGGTGGAAAGGCGCGATTGATAGCCGGGATCGGCGAAAGCGCGGTCGCCGAACACCTTGGCCTGGCGGGCGATGGCCGCCAGTTCGCAGGCCCGCACCCCGATCAAGGCCAAAGGCGGCGGCGGCGGCGGCGGGGGTTCGACGGCGAATCCGCCGCCTTGACGGCGGGCGGCGAACAGCTTCTGGCGCGGGGGATAAAGCTGGCGTTTCCAGCCCTGGGGGGCCAGGCCATAGCCGAACAGCGCCCCGTCGTCGCGGCGTTTCAGCCGATAATGACCACCCGATTGCTCCGATGCCCAGCCGGCGGGCAGGTCGGCGGTGCCGGCGACGTCGTCATAGACGACCGCGTCGTCCGCAAGTCGTGGGCCGATCACCTGACGTCCCTGTCGTGCCAGGGCCGAGATCAACGCCCCCAGCCCATCCATGTCCAGAAGATATGGAGCGGCATTCTTACTGTTGGGCTGGGCCATGATTTCCCCCTCCACTCAGTAATCGAGACGAATATGCTACACCCGAACGGCAATGGCGCCAATCTCTGACTTGATGAATATGTGCATGGCGGTATTGAGTTTATTTTAATCTCATGGGAAAATATTTCATACTCAAGTGACAATGATTATAAAATGCAAGTGTGTCTTGTTCCTGTCGTCTTGCCCAAGGTCAAAGGCGGGAAACGTGCTATTGGCTAAAGGACAGGGAATCCACCCAGACCCAGGGGTCCCCATGATCACCGAACGCATCGACAACATCACCCTGATCCCGGCCAGCCACAGCAGCGCCACGCCGCCATGTCCGCCCAGCGTCAAGATCGAGCTGACCGCGCGGTGCGACTTGGCGTGCTTCTTTTGCGCCACCAGCCAGAGATTGCGCGACAAGCGCGACATGGATTGGGATTTCCTGATGCGGCTGATGGGCGAGATGCGCCAGGCCGGGGTCGAGGAACTGGGCATGTTCTACTTGGGCGAGTCCATGCTGTATCCGCGTTTGGCCGAGGCCATCGACGCCGCCAAGAACCGCTTCGGTTATCCTTATGTGTTCCTGACCACCAACGGCCGGCTGGCCACCCCCGACCGCCTGCGCGACTGTTTCGAGGCTGGGCTGGATTCGCTGAAATTCTCGTTCAACTGGGCCGACGCGGCGCAGGCCAAGGAAATCACCCGTGTCGATTGTTTCGACGACGTGGTCGCCAACATCTTGGCGGCGCGGCCCATCCGCGACGAGGTGGCGGCCCGCACCGGTCGGCGCTGCGGCCTTTACGCGTCGTCCATCCAATATGACGGCGAGCAGCGCGACCGCATGGAAGCGGCGGTGCAGCAAATCCTGCCCGCCGTCGATCAGCATTACTGGCTGCCGCTTTACGGCCAGGCCGGCTTGACCACCGGCGAGCGCGGCACCATGCCGGTGGCCGGCAATGTGGGCCGCGCCGACGCCATGCGTCAGCCCTTGCCGTGCTGGTCGCTGTTCACCGAAGGCCACGTCACCTGGGACGGCCATCTGGCCGCCTGTTGTTTCGACCATGACGGCCGTTTCGACATGGGCGACCTGAACACCCAAAGCTTCATGGAAGCGTGGCATTCCGCCCCTTTCCAGAAGTTGCGCCAGGCCAACCTGGACAAGGACGTGGCCGGGACCCAATGCGACGATTGCATCGCTTATCGCAAACACCAGGGGTAACCCCCTTAGGTGTCTGGTTTTTGCGATTGTCAACGCCCCGTCCGGTGCCCTAGAAAGATTGGCGAGCAAGGCGGAGCCGATGACGATGCCCGAAATATTGTTGCGTGGCGGGGAAGCCGCGTACACGTTGCGGACGGCCACCCAAGGCGACATCGCCCAAGTGGCCGCCATCGACGTTTCCATCACTGGTATTGAGAAGCCCGGTTACTGGGAAGACATCCACGACCGTTATGTCCGCCAGCCGGCCGAAGACACGGGCTTGGCCCACCTGAACCGCCTGTTCCTGTGCGCCTGCCAGGGCGAAACGGTGATCGGCTTCATCGTCGGCGAGATCCGCGCCTGGGAATTCGGCTCGCCGCCTTGCGGCTGGGTGTTCGCCATCGGCGTGCGCCGCGACCTTCGTACCCGTCACGTGGCCCAGACCCTGTTCCAGGCGGCGTGTGATTCGTTCCGCGCCGCCGGCATCAGCATCATCCGCACCATGCTGGCCCGCGACAACACCCTGGCCATGAGCTTCTTCCGCAGCCAGGGCATGATGGCCGGACCCTTCATCCAGCTGGAAATGGAGTTGCAGCCATCATGAAGCTGCAAAAGGCCACGCGCTGCGCTTTGTTCGCCATCCTGGAACTGGCCGCCGATCCCGGCCGCCAGATGTCGGCCCACGAAATCGCCGACAAATACGGCATTTCCACCAACCATCTGGCCAAGGTGCTGAGGTCCTTGGGCCGTGCCGGCCTGTTGGAAGCGGTGCGTGGGGCAGGGGGTGGCTATCGCTTTTCCGGCTCGGTCAAGCGCACCACGCTGCTGGACGTCATCCAATTGTTCGAGACCATCGACCCGCTGGCCCGCGGCGAACGGGAAGACGGCGACGACACCAAGGCCGGCGCCGCCCTGTGCCAGGTGCTGACCGAGATCGAGGATATCGCCCGGGCCACCTTCGCCTCCATCAGCCTGGAAACCATGCTGAAGGTCGTCGAAAAAAAGGGCTGATCAGTCCACGGTGGCGGGCGCCAGGGCTTCAAGCAATTCCCGCACCAAGGGTGGCAAGGTTTTCCGGCGTCTGACGCAGACCATCAGGTCGCGGCTGGCCCATGGGTCGGTCAGCGGGATGATGGACAGGGGCTGGCGTAGCCGTGCCCGTTGCGCCGCCGATTCCGGAACCACCGCCACGCCGACCCCCAAGGCGGCCAATTCGCAGATGCCACCAAAGGTGCGCAGGCGGGTGCGCAGCCGCATGGGGCGGCCGGCCTGCGCCGCATGGCTGGTCAACAGATCGTGGATGGCGCTGTCGGCGCCCAATCCCACCAAATCGTGGTCCAGTACTTCGGCGAAGGTCACATGACGGCGTCCGGCCAGGGGGTGGTCGGGGGGCGCCACCACCACCAGGCGGTCCTGGCGGAACAGCCGGGTTTCCAGTCGCGGCGTCGCCTCTGCATAGGCGGCGATGCCGATATCGGCCAGACCGTCGTCGATGGCGGCGATGATGCGGCGGCTGGGCTGTTCCTCGATGTCCACGTCAACGTCGGGGTGGGCGGCCAGGTAAGGCCCCAGGGCCTGGGGCAGGAACTCGACCAGGGTGACGGTGTTGCACATCAGGTGGATGCGGCCGCGACGGCCCTTGGCGTGTTCGGACAACTCGGCCTGCATGGCGTCCAGTTGGGCCAGGATGGCGCGGGCATGGCCTTCCAGCGCACGGCCGGCGGCGGTGGGTTCTACCCCGCGCCGCTTGCGGTCCAACAAGCGGGTGCCCAGGGATTGTTCCATGCCCGATAGCCGGGTGCTGGCGGCGGCGGCGGACAAATGGCTGCGTTCGGCGCCGCCGCTGATGGAACCGGTCAGCACCACGTTCAGGAACAGGCGCAAGTCGGCGGGATCGAAGCGCATGATTACTCATCGGAAAAAACGAAATAAGTATAAATGAATACCATCTTTCAAAAGTTATCGGCCAGCCGCACCTTGGCCCGATGGAAACATTTCTGATCTTGTCCGTCTTCGTCGTCGCCGGCCTGGTCAAGGGCCTCAGCGGCCTGGGTTTGCCCACCTTGGGAATCGCCCTGTTGGGTCTGATGCTGCCGCCGGCCGAAGCCGCTGCCCTGATCGCCTTGCCGGCCCTGCTCACCAATGTGTGGCAAGGGATGCGGGGCGGCTTCCTGCTTCCCTTGCTGCGCCGCATGGCGCCGCTTTTGGCCGGAATCGTTCTCGGCACCGCTTTGGGTGGGCTGTGGAGTCCCGATCCCCATCTGGCCCGACTGGTCCTGGCCGAGGCGTTGATGCTTTACGCCATGCTGGGGCTGCTGGACGTGGTGCCGGACATGCCGCCTGGGCTGGAACCCTGGCTGGGCGGACCGGCGGGGCTGATGACCGGCATGGTGACGGCGGTCACCGGGGTGTTCGTGCTGCCGGCCTTGCCGTATCTGCAAGCCCTGCGCCTGCCGCCGACCCAGATGATCCAGGCCCTGGGGATCAGTTTCACCCTGTCTTCGGCGGCGCTGGCGGTGTCGCTGGCGTCACGCGGCGCCCTGGCCCTGCCGCAGGTGGGGTTGTCGCTGGCGGCCACTCTTCCGGCCATCGCCGGCATGGTGCTGGGCGGCCGGCTGCGCCCGTTGATCCCGTTGCCGATTTTCCGGCGTGTCTTCTTCGTCTGCCTGTTCGCCGTCGGTGTTCACCTGCTGTTGGCCTAGCGGCAATGTTGCAGTGCGTTTCCTGTTGACGGAACTAATTCTATATTTCAGAATTCCGACCATGACCCCATGGGGATGACGGAGACAGCATTTCATGAGCAAGCAATTCGCCTCGGTGGCCGACCTGGAAGAAAAGAAGACCACCTTCACCCAATTGTCCGAGCACGCCTGGGGCTACACCGCCGAGGGCGACCCCAATGCCGGCGTGGTGATCGGCGACGACGGCGTGCTGATCGTCGACGCGCTGGCCACCCCGGTGATGGCCCGCAATCTGATCGCCGAGATCCGCAAGGTCACCGACAAGCCCATCAAGTACGTGGTGCTGTCCCATTACCACGCCGTGCGGGTGCTGGGCGCTTCCGCCTATTTCGCCGAAGGCTGCCAGCAGGTGATCGCCAGCCAAGGCACCTATGACCTGATCGTCGAGCGCGGCGAGCACGACATGAAGTCGGAATACGACCGCTTCCCGCGTCTGTTCCAGAATTTCGAGACGGTGCCCGGTCTGACCTGGCCGACCCTGGTGTTCCAGGAAAAAATGACCCTTCATATGGGCAAGCTGGAAGTGCAGATCATGCACTTGGGCGCCGGCCACACCAAGGGCGACACCGTGGTCTGGCTGCCGGGTGAAAAAGTGCTGTTCTCGGGCGATCTGGTGGAATGCGAAGCCGCCTGCTACACCGGCGACGCCCATCTGCGCCAATGGCCCGACACTTTGGCCGCCATCCGTGCGCTTGGCGCCGAAAAGCTGGTGCCCGGCCGTGGCCCGGCGCTGACCAATCCCGCTGAAGTCGCCAAGGGCTTGGACTACACCGCCGATTTCGTCGGCACCCTTTACAAGTCGGCCGAGGAAGCGGTGGGGATGGGGCTGGACCTGTTCGGCGCCATGAAGCATGTGCGCCAGGCCATGGACCCCAAGTTCGGCCATGTCTTCATCTATGAACACTGCCTGCCCTTCGACGTCAGCCGCGCCTATGACGAGGCCAGCGGCATCGACCATCCGCGCATCTGGACGGCCGAACGCGACAAGGAAATGTGGGCGTCGCTGCAAAAAGAAGGTTGAGAGCGATAACCGGGGATCAACCCCGGACGCTAATCCAATAGGGAGGAGAGAAACGTGCTGAAGACCTATTCATACC
>JAIWOG010000224.1 GCA_020217035.1 Magnetospirillum sp.
CGAAGTTCGACTTCCGCCTGCCCACAGGCGCCGGCGGCAGCGATGTTCCGCGTTATCCGGCCGTCGTCGTCGGCGCCGGCCCGGTGGGCATGGCCGCCGCCATCGACCTGGCCCAGCACGGCGTGCCGGTGGTCATCCTGGATGACGACGACACCGTTTCCGTGGGCTCGCGCGGCGTCTGCTACGCCAAGCGGGCGCTGGAAGTGCTGGACCGTCTGGGGGTCGGCGACCCGGTGGTGAACAAAGGCGTCAGCTGGAACGTCGGCCGCACCTTCTTCCAACAAGAAGAGGTCTACAACTTCAACCTGAAGCCCAATGCCGACCAGAAGCGGCCGGGCATGATCAACTTGCAGCAATATTACCTGGAAGAATACGAGATCGAGCGTCTGAAGGCTTTCGACAATGTCGAATTGTGCTGGAAGAACAAGGTGGTCGGCGTCGAGCCGGCTGACGACAAGGTCACCGTCAAGGTCCAGACCCCCGACGGCTTCTACACCCTGGAAACCGACTGGCTGATCGTCGCCGACGGGGCGCGTTCGCCCATCCGTTCCATGCTGAACCTGGACATCGACGGCAAGATCTTCATGGATCGCTTCCTGATCGCCGACGTGGTGATGGAAGCCGACTTCCCGCCGGAACGCTGGTTCTGGTTCGACCCGCCGTTTCATCCCGGCCAGTCGGTGCTGCTGCACCGCCAAAGCGACAATTGCTGGCGTATCGACTTCCAGTTGGGCTGGCAGGCCGACCCGGAAGAGGAAAAGAAACCGGAAAACGTCATTCCCCGCATCAAGGCCATGCTGGGTGACGACCGTCCGTTCGAATTGGAATGGGTCAGCGTCTACACCTTCCAGTGCCGTCGCATGAACGAGTTCCGCCACGGCCGGGTGTTCTTCGTCGGCGATTGCGCCCACCAGGTTTCGCCCTTTGGCGCACGTGGCGCCAATTCCGGCATCCAGGACACCGACAACCTGATCTGGAAGCTGAAGCTGGTGATGGACGGCAAGGCCCCTGAATCGCTGCTCGACACCTACAGTGCCGAGCGGACCTGGGGGGCGGACGAGAACCTGATGAACTCGACCCGTTCCACCGACTTCATCACGCCGAAATCCAAGACCAGCCTGACCTTCAGGAACGCCGCCCTGGGCCTGGCCCGCAAGCACCCCTTCGCCCGCGCCCTGGTCAATTCCGGCCGTCTGTCGGTGCCGTGTTTCTATACCGAATCCAGCCTCAACACCCCGGACAGTGACGCCTTCGCCGGCGACATGGTGCCCGGCGCCCCCATGGACGACGCGTCCATCAAGGTGGCGGGCCAGGACAGCTGGCTTTTGGACAATGTCGGCAACAAGTTCGTCGCCCTGGTCTACGCTCCCGACCAAGCCCCGTCCGGGGTGGCGGAACTGGCCGGCCTGCCCGTTGCCGTCACCACCATCGCGGTGGTGCCGGCCGGGGGCAAGGCGCCGCAGGGGATGGTGGCGTTCGAAGACGTACGCGGCACCTTCGCCAAGACCTACGACGCCAAGCCGGGCAGCACCTGGCTGATCCGTCCCGACCAGCACGTGGCCGCCCGCTGGCGGTCGTTCGACGCCGCCGCCATCCGTGCTGGATTGGCGCGGGCTACCTGCAACGCTTAAGCGGAGACGACAGATGTCGCTGATCACCACTCCCAATTTCTATCAGACCGGCAAGCGCTATTTCCGCGACTTCAGCCCCAACGACGATTTCTATGAAATGCTGATCGACACCCATCGCGATCTGTCCGACGAGCAAAGCAACATGCTGAACGCCAAGTTGATCCTGTTGCTGGCCAACCATATCGGCGACATGGACGTGCTGGCCGAGGCGCTGAAGGCGGCCCGCGAAGACGTGTGATAACATGGGCCGCCGCGTTCATGGGCGCGGCGGCCGCACCTGACAAGGAAGAACAGCAGATGAAGCTTGCGTCCCTGAAGCAAGGCGGCCGTGACGGCACCCTGGTGGTGGTCAGCCGCGACCTGTCGCGCTGCGTCGCCGTCCCCGACATCGCCCCCACCTTGCAGGCGGCCCTGGACGACTGGGACGCGGTGCTGCCGAGATTGCAGGCGGTGTCCAACAGCCTGAACGCCGGCGGCTACGTGGATTCCATGGAATTCAGCCCGGCCAACTGCCATTCGCCGCTGCCGCGGGCCTATCAATGGGCCGACGGGTCGGCCTACATCAATCACGTCGAACTGGTGCGCAAGGCCCGTGGCGCGACGCTGCCGCCGGAATTCCACACTGACCCGTTGATGTACCAGGGCGGCTCGGATTCCTTTGTCGGCCCCCGCGATCCCATCTATGCCCTGTCGGAAGACTGGGGCATCGATCTGGAAGCCGAGGTGGCGGTGATCACCGGCGACCTGTCCATGGGCGCCAGCGTCGCCGACGCCGCCAAGGCCATCCGCCTGGTGCTGCTGGTCAACGACGTGTCGCTCAGGAACCTGATCCCGGCCGAACTGGCCAAGGGCTTCGGCTTCGTGCAATCCAAGCCGGCCAGCGCCTTTTCGCCGGTGGCCGTCACCCCCGACGAACTGGGGGCCGCCTGGGACGGCGAAAAAGTGTCGCTGCCGCTGGAAGTGGCCATCAACGACAAGCCGTTCGGCCGTCCCAATGCTGGGGTGGACATGACCTTCAGCTTCCCGCAACTGGTGGCGCATCTGGCCAAGACCCGCGACCTGGAAGCCGGCTCCATCATCGGCTCGGGCACCGTCTCCAACAAGCAGGGCGATTTGTTCGGTTCCAGCATCGACAATGGCGGCGTCGGCTATTGCTGCATCGCCGAGGTGCGCATGTACGAGACCATCGAATCCGGCGCCCCCAAGACCGGCTTCCTGAAGTTCGGCGACCGTGTGGTCATCGACATGAAGGATGATGACGGTGCGTCGATCTTCGGCGCCATCGACCAGGTGGTGACCCGTCGATGATGCGGCTTTACACCTATTTCCGCTCGTCGGCGGCCTATCGGGTGCGCATCGCGCTCAACCTGAAGGGCTTGGCCTACGATTCGGTGCCGGTGCATCTGGTCAAGGATGGCGGCCAGCAGAAAAAGCCCGAATATCTGGCGCTTAATCCGCAAGGGTTGGTGCCCGCCTTGCAGGTGGACGGACAGGCGCTGACCCAGTCGCTGGCCATCATCGAATACGTGGACGAAACCCACCCCAGCCCGCCGCTATTGCCG
Organism: Magnetospirillum sp.; assembly: GCA_020217035.1. Classification (GTDB taxonomy): domain Bacteria; phylum Pseudomonadota; class Alphaproteobacteria; order Rhodospirillales; family Magnetospirillaceae; genus Magnetospirillum. The sequence continues at coordinate 3,194 of JAIWOG010000224.1, forward strand.
GCCGACCCGTTGGGCCGCGCCCGCGTCCGCGCCATCGCCCAGGCTATCGCCTGCGACATCCACCCGGTCAACAACCTGCGGGTGCTGCAATATCTGGGCGGCCGGCTGGGGCTGGACCAGGCGGCCAAGGACGAATGGTACCGCCACTGGGTGCAGACCGGCCTGCAAGCGGTGGAAGCCATGCTGGCTGCCGAGGGGGCGTTCTGCCATGGCGACAGTCCGGGATTGGCCGATTGCTGCCTGATCCCTCAGGTTTTCAATGCGCGGCGCTTCAATTGCGACCTGTCGGCGTTGCCCAAGATCGTGGCGATTGCCGAACGCTGCGAGACCCTGGCCGCTTTCGCCCAGGCGGCGCCGGCCAATCAACCCGATTTTGAATGACTTTTGTCCTCATTTCGGATGAGGGCGCAAGTTATTGATTGTGGAAACATTGCTTCCCCGTCATATTATTAAAGCGGAATATAGACAGGGGAGTGTCCAATGAGTTCCGAATTCGACGGCCGTTTGGGTCGCCGTGACGTGTTGCGTCTGCTGGGCGCCGGCGGTGTCGCCGCCGGCACCGGCTTGGTGTTGCCCAAGCAAGGCCATGCGGCCGACAAGGTCGCCGGCAAGGGCGCCAAGATCGTCATCGCCGGCGCCGGCGCCGCCGGTCTGTCAACGGCGTCGCGCTTGGCTCAGCGTCTGGACGGCGCCACCATCACCATCATCGACGGCCGCAAGGCCCATTACTACCAGCCGGGTTTCACCCTGGTGGCCGGCGGCATCAAGCCCAAGGATTACGTCACCTCGACCACGGCGGAATACCTGCCCAAGTCGGTGACCTGGATCGAAGAGGCGGTGGCCGAGTTCGACCCCGAGGGCAACAAGGTGGTGACCGCCTCGGGCAAGGCGGTGCCTTACGATTATCTGGTCGTCGCCACCGGCCTGACCCTGGATTACGCCAGCATCCAGGGCATGGAGGTCGATCGCATCGGCCAGGACGGCCTGGGCAGCATCTATGCCGGCCCCGACGCGGCTTTCGCCACCTGGGGGGCGATGTCGAAATTCGCCGACCAGGGCGGAATCGGTCTGTTCCTGCGTCCCAACACCGAGATGAAGTGTGCCGGCGCACCCTTGAAGTACACCTTCATCACCGACGACTACCTGCGTCGCCGTGACAATCGCGGCAAGGCCGAGCTGGTCTACGCCGCCAACAACAAGGCGTTGTTCTCGGTGCCCATCGTGTCGGAAAAGGTGCGCATGCTGTTCCGTGACCGCGGTGTCAAGGTGCAGTACGACCACGTGCAGACCGGCATCGACCTTGGCCGCAAGGTGGCGACCTTCGCCACGCCCAACGGCCCGGCCGAGATCAAGTACGACTTCATCAACGTGGTGCCGCCCATGCGGGCGCCGCAGGCGGTGCGCAACAGCCCGCTCCGCTGGCAGGAAGGCCCGTGGGCCGGCGACGGCTGGATGGAGGTGGACAAGTCCACCCTGCGCCACAAGCGCTTCGCCAACGTCTTCGGCGTCGGCGACATCGCCGGCGTGCCCAAGGGCAAGACGGCGGCCAGCGTCAAGTGGCAGGTTCCGGTGGCCGTCGACCATCTGGTCGCCGACATCGCCGGCGCCAAGTCCACCAGCGTCTACAACGGCTACACCTCGTGCCCGCTGATCACCCGCCTGGGTCAGGCGATGCTGGTGGAATTCGACTACGACAACAACCTGGTGCCGTCCTTCCCGGGCGTCATCGCGCCGTTGGAAGAGCTGTGGATCACCTGGGTGATGAAGACCATGGCGCTGAAGCCCACCTATCTGACCATGCTGCGCGGTCAGGCGTAAGAAAGCGGGGAGAACCGAAAAATGAAGGATCTTGATCCCTTCGTCTTCCTGGTGGTGTTCCAGGAAATGCTGGGTCCGGTGCTGTGGCTGCTGGTCGCCCTGGCGGTGTTCGGCTTGGTCGGCTTCGCCATCGTCTTCCTGCGTGAAGGAAGCATGGACAGCCGCCGTCTGGTGCGTTCGGAACTGATCGGCCTGGTGGGCGGAATCGCCGCCCTGGTGCTGGCCGCCAAGTTCACCGTGTCGGGCTTCACCGACGCCGGCGGTCCGGTGGACTGGCTGCTGGTCGGCCTGATCTGGGGTGTCGGCCTGGCCGGCACCACCATCCTGGCTTATGCGGTCCAGGGCCTGATGTCGTGCCGCAAATGCGGCTGAGGTCTTCGGCTTAAACAAGACGCCCGCTGGTTTCGGCCAGCGGGCGTTTTCGTTTGGCCGGCGCTTTTCGCGATGCGCCTTAGGCCACCTGCCGGGCCGCTTGGACCCGCGGCGCGGGTGTCGCCTCGGTTTCCATATGGACGTGGAAGCAGCGTTGGCACCAAAGCACCGGAGCCAGCTTGCGGTCGCGGCTGACCCGGTGGCGGGTACGGCTGTTGCAGGCGGGGCAATGATGGAATTCGTCGTGCTGATGGTCGGTCATGGTTCGGCTTCCTTCGTTGGGCATCAGATATGCCCAGAGAAGGCGGCAAGCAAGCGACCGAATTGTGAAAAAGTCAGGGCAAAGCTGGCGTTGCGGGCTTCGTCAGCCTGGCTCGCAGGCGTTCGAACCACAGATACAGCACCGGGGTGATGTAAAGGGTCAGCGCTTGGCTGACGATCAGGCCGCCCACCACCGACAGTCCCAGCGGTTGGCGCAACTCGGCGGCGGCGCCGTGGCCCAGCGCGATGGGAAGCGTGCCCATGATCGCCGCCATGGTGGTCATCATGATGGGGCGGAAACGCAGCAGGCAGGCTTGGCGGATGGCCTCGTGCGGGGACAGGTTCTGGCCGCGCTGCGCTTCCAGCGCGAAGTCGATCATCATGATGGCGTTCTTCTTGACGATGCCGATCAACATCAACACGCCGATCATGGCGATCACCGACAATTCCTGGCGGAACAGCATCAGCGTCGCCAAGGCGCCGACGGCGGCCGAAGGCAGCCCCGACAGGATGGTCACCGGATGGATCAGGCTTTCGTAAAGAACCCCCAGGATGACGTAGATGACCACCACGGCGGCCAGCAACAACAGTCCCTGGTTGGCCAGCGATTGCTGGAACACCTTGGCGGTGCCGGCGAAGCTGCCGGTGATGCCGGCGGGCATGGTCATCTCGGCCTGCACGTCCTTGATGCGCTGGGCCGCCTGACCCAGGGACACGCCTGGGCTTAGGTTGAAGGCGATGGTCACGGCGGGCAACTGGCTTTGGTGGTTGATGACCAGCGGGCCGACGGTGCGGCCGATCTCGGCCACCGCGTCCAGCGGCACCAGGGGGCCATCCTTGGACCTGACCTTCAACTTGGCCAGCGCCGAAAGGTCGGCCTGGAACCTGGGGTCCATTTCCAGGATCACCGCGTAATCGGCGATGGTGGCGTAGATGGTCGACACCTCGCGCGAGCCATAGGCCGAATAAAGGGCGCTGCGCACCGCGTCCAACTCGATGCCCAGAGCCGCCGCCTTGTCGCGGTTGACGGCGACCAGCGCCTGCGGGCTTTTGATCTGCAAGTCGCTGGTGACGTCCTGGACCAGCTTCTCCTTGGCCAGGCGGGTGGTCAGGGAATCGGCGAAGGCGTAAAGCTCGGCCTGGTTGATGCCTTCCAGGGTGTATTGATATTGGCTTTTCGACGACCGCCCACCCAGGTTCAAGGTCTGCACCGGGACGATGAAGACGTTGATGCCCGGCCGGCCGCCGGTCTTCTTGCGCAGTTGCTGGATGACGTCCTCGACCTTGGGCCGCTTGTCGCGGTCCACCAGGTTGACGAACATGCGGCCCGAATTGGCGGCGTTCGAGATGCCCGACACGCCCACCGCCGAGGTGACGGTGGCGACGTAAGGGTCGGCGCCGACGATGGCCGCCACCCGCTTTTGCTCTTCCGCCATGGCGGCGAAGGAAATGTCCTGGGCGGCTTCGGTCTGGATGAAGATCTGTCCGGTGTCCTCGGTGGGGAAGAATCCCTTGGGGACCTCGCGGGCCAGCCATACCGTGGCGACGATGGTGGCGATCCCCAGGACCAGCATGGACAATCCATGGGCCAGAACCCAATCCAGGCTGCGCCGGTAGCCGTCCAGCAAGCGGTTGAAAGCCTGTTCAAGGAACCTTTCCACCCGGCCGGCCTGGCCGTCGTGTTCGGGGCGCAGCCAGCGGGCGCACATCACCGGGGTGAGCGTCAGCGACAACAAGCCGGAAATGCCGATGGCCAGGGTGACCACCACGGCGAACTCGTGGAACATGCGGCCGATGACACCGCCCATCAGCAAGATGGGAATGAACACGGCGACCAGCGACACGGTGATGGACACGATGGTGAAGCCGATCTCGTGCGCCCCCTTGATGGCCGCGTCGAACGGCTTCATGCCGTCGTCCACGTGACGCTGGATGTTTTCCAGCATGACGATGGCGTCGTCCACCACCAGTCCCACCGAAAGCGTCAGGCCCAACAACGAGATGTTGTCCAGCGAAAACCCCAGCAACGCCATCGCCCCCAAGGTGGCGATCAGCGACACCGGCAGCACGATGGTGGGGATGATGGTGGCCGACAGCCGGCGCAGGAAGACGAAGATCACCATCACCACCAGGGCGATGGTCAGGGCGAAGGTGAACTGGACGTCGCCGATGGCGTCGCGGATCGAACGCGAGCGGTCGTTCATCACCTGGACGTCGACGGTGGGGGGCAGGGCTTCCTTGATGCTGGGCATCAGGGCGCGGACGTCGTCCACCACCTGCACGGTGTTGGCCTCGGGCTGGCGCTGCACCGCCAAGACGATGGCTCGGGTGCCGTTGAACCACGACGCCGTGCGGTTGTTTTCCACCGAATCCGACACCTTGGCCACGTCCTTCAGGCGTACCGGGGCGCCGTCGCGCCACGCCACCGCCAGTTCGGAAAACGCCTGGGCGTCGGCCAATTGGGCGTTGGATTGCAGCGACAATTGCTGGCGCGGGCCGTTCAGCACGCCCAAGGGCGAATTGGAATTGGCCGCCTTGATGGCGTTGCTGAGTTCGTCGACGCCGATATTGCGCGACGCCAGGGCGTCGGGATCCATCTGGATGCGGACAGCGTATTTCTGGCTGCCATAGACCAGCACCTGCGCCACCCCCGACAGCCGCGAGATACGCGGCAGCAAGATGGTCTGGGCGTAGTCGTCCAGGGTGGACAGCGGCACGGTGGGCGACGACAGGGCCAGCAGCACCACCGGGGAATCGGACGGGTTGACCTTGCGATAGGACGGCGGCGTCGTCATCTCGTCGGGCAGACGACGCTGGGCGCGGGTGATGGCGGCCTGTACGTCCTGGGCGGCGGCGTCCACGTCGCGGTCCAGGTCGAAGGTGAGCGTGATGGACGTGGTGCCCAGACCGGACGTCGAGGTGATGGTCTCCAGGCCGGCGATGGTCGAGAATTCGCGTTCCAACGGCGCCGCCACCGACGACGCCATGGTGTCGGGGCTGGCGCCCGACAGGCTGGCCGACACGCTGATGGTGGGGAAGTCGACGTTGGGCAGCGACGCCACCGGCAGTTGACGCCAGCCGACGATGCCGCCGAAAACCAGCACCAAGGTCAGCAACAGCGTGGCGATGGGGCGGCGGATGAAGACTTCCGAGAAGTTCATTATGGCGCAGCCTTCGCTTCGGCCACCGTCAGACCGGGGGCCAGGCGCATCTGGCCCTGGGTCACCACCTTGTCGCCGGCCTTCAGGCCCTTGGTGACCACGGCGATTCCGTCGACCACCCGGTCGATGCCGACCGCACGGATGTCGGCCTTGGCGGTGTCGTCGACCAGAAAGACGTAGGTGCCGGACTGGCCATTCTGCACCGCCTCGGCGGGGATGGTCAGCGCCTGTTCCTCGGTGCCCAGGACCAGGGTGACGTTGACGAACTGACCCGGCCACAGGCGGGTGTCGTCATTGGCGAAGCTGGCCTTCAGGCCGATGGTGCCGGTGGCGGTGTCGATGGCCGAATCGATGAAGCTGAGCTTGCCCACCGCGTTCAGGCTGGAATCCGCCGTCGAGGTCACGGTGACCTCCAGGGGCTGGCCCGTCGATCCGTTCGACGACTGCGCCGTCATGGCGGCACGGATGCGCGGCAGATGGGTCTCGGCCACCGAGAAGGCGACGTTGATCGGGCGCATTTGGGTGATGGTGACCATGGACTGCGAATCGCCGGGCTTGGCCAACGACCCCAGCTTGGCGTTGATGACGCCGGTGCGGCCGGGGACCAGCGCCTTGATGGTGGCGTAACCCATGGTCAGCTTGGCGTTGTCGATGGCGGCCTGATCGGCCTTGACCGCGGCCTGGGCTTGCGCGGCGTCGGCCTGGGCCTGTTCGACCTTCTGCTTGGTGGCGGTGCCGGCCTTCAGCAATTCCTGATAGCGGGCCAAATCGGCCAGGGCGCGGTCCAACTGGGCCTTGTCGCGGGCCAAATTGGCCTCGGCCTGGCGCTTGTTGGCCTCGGCGATGCGGGAATCCAGGGTGAACAAGGTTTGCCCCTGGGTGACCTCTTGTCCTTCTTCGATGTGGACCTGCAGGACTTCACCCTCGACCCGGGGGCGCACATGCACCACCGCCACCGCCTGGACGTTGCCCACCGCTTCCACCCGGATGGGGATGGGGCGCGGCGTGGCCGTCGCCGTGACCACCGGAACCGCCCGGTTCTCGGCCTGTGGGGGTGGCGGCTTGCCGCCCGAGAAATACCATCCGGCGCCGGCGATGGCGGCAAGCGTCAGGACGATCAGCGTGGTGCGGGACATCATCATGGGCACATCATGACATTAGCCGGCCTTCCGTCAACGGGACTTGGGTAACGGAT
>JAIWOG010000225.1 GCA_020217035.1 Magnetospirillum sp.
GGTAACGGGGGTGCGACTGTCATAATGCTGCAATGCAACATTTGTGTTGAATTATTGGTGAAAACCGTTATGGTGCGCCCATGCTGCAACGCGGCGAGGAAAGTCGCGCGGCGATAAACAACGATGATCCGCAGACCAGTCAGAGGGACAAGATGATGCAGACCGCCAACTTCGAACAGATCGCCGCCGCCACCAAGGCCAATGCCGATGCCCTGACCAAGAGCGGCAACGCCGCCATCGCCGGCTACCAGGAACTGGCCAAGGCTTACCAGGCTCTGGCCACCAAGAACGCCGAGAAGCTGACCTCGTCCATCCAGGCCCTGGCTGGCGTCAAGACCCCGGCCGAATTCATCGAGCTGCAGCAGAAGCTGGTCAAGGAAGGCGTCGAAGCCGCCGTGGCCGACAGCAAGAACATCGCCGAGCTGACCCAGTCGGTGTTCACCCAGGCTTTCGAGCCGGTGAAGAGCCAGATCGAAACCCTGCAGAAGTCGGTCGCCAAGTAAGCGATCCCCTTCGGGTTTGAAAAGGCCGCGTCCCCTTGGGGCGCGGCCTTTTTGCTTTAAAAATGGCCCGTGCCGGGCTGCTCAATCGCCGCTCGGGCTTAACGCATGTCCACGCTTCGCGTGAAATTGTTTTATCCCTTGGGTCGCTTGTCGATGACCCGCTTGGCCTTGCCCATGGATCGTTCGATGCCGCCCGGGGCCACCACGGTGACGCGGGTGGACACCCCGATCAGTGCCTTGATGTGGTGCGCCAGATCGCGGGCGGCGGCGTTGGACGCGGTGTCGTCGAAGGGTTGGTCGGGCCGCATCTCGACGTTGACGGCCAGGCTGTCCAGGTGCCCCTCGCGGCTGATCTCCAATTGGTAATGGGGGGCCAGCCGCCAATCCTTCAGGATCAGTTCCTCGATCTGGGTGGGGAAGACGTTGACGCCCCGGATGATCAGCATGTCGTCGCTTCGTCCGGTGATCTTGCCCATGCGGCGGAAGCTGCGGGCGGTGCCGGGCAGCAGCCGGGTCAGGTCGCGGGTGCGGTAACGGATGATGGGCAGGGCTTCCTTGGTCAGGCTGGTGAACACCAGTTCCCCCATCTCGCCGTCGGGCAGCACGCGACCGGTGTCGGGGTCGATGATCTCGGGATAGAAATGGTCTTCCCACAGATGCAGGCCGTCCTTGGTCTCGATGCATTCGTTGGCGACGCCGGGGCCGATGACTTCCGACAGGCCATAGATGTCCACCGCGTCGATGCCGACCCGGCCCTCGATCTCGGCCCGCATGGAATCGGTCCACGGCTCGGCGCCGAAGATGCCGATCTCCAACGAACAAGTGTCCGGCCCCATGCCCTGGCGTTCCATCTCGTCGGCGATGGCCAGCATGTAGCTGGGGGTGACCATGATGATCTGCGGCTGGAAATCGGCGATCAGCTGGACCTGCTTTTCCGTCTGGCCGCCCGACATGGGGATGACGGTGCAGCCCAGGCGTTCGGCGCCGTAATGGGCGCCCAGGCCCCCGGTGAACAGGCCATAGCCGTAAGAGATGTGGCAACGGTCGCCGGGCAGGCCGCCGGCGGCGCGGATCGAGCGCGCCACCACCTCTGCCCACATGGAAATGTCGTTCCTGGTGTAGCCCACCACCGTGGGCTTGCCGGTGGTCCCCGAACTGGCATGGACGCGCACCACCTGATCCATGGGCACGGCGAACATGCCGAAGGGATAGGTCTGGCGCAGGTCTTCCTTGGTGGTGAAAGGGAAGCGCGACAGATCCGACAGCATTTTCAGGTCGTCGGGATGAACGTTCGCCGCCTGGCACTTGGCGCGGAAGTGGGCGACGTTGTCATAGGCGTGACGAAGCGACCATTGCAGCCGTGACAATTGCAGCGCCGCGATTTCATCACGGCTGGCGGTCTCGACGGGGTCCAAAAGATGGCGGGGGGCGCCTTGGCGGCGGGATGCGGATTGGCTCACTGTTTCCTCCGGACTCTCGGTCTTGCGTCGCATGCTGACGGCCTGCCGAATTGGGTGGGGCATTGTACACCAAGGGGGCGGGGCGGGCGAGGCCGGCTGTGCGCAAGAATTGTGCAAAACATGAAGGATTCCGCCATGTTTAAAGCGCTTGCATGCGGCCCGGTCAGGCAGTACGGTCATCCCTTGGTTATAGTGGGGTAAAGGAAGCCGTAAGGTGACCTTGATAAAGCAAATCGTCGCCAGGATGTTGTCGGTGGTGTTCACCGGAATGAGCTTGGCGGAAATTGTCGATATTCTTATTCCAAACAGGCAATCAGCTTTCGTGCAGCGGCGTCGCGCCCTGCTGATCCTGTCGCGTGTGCGTCTGGTGGCCTTCACTTTCGCCATCCTGACGCCGCTTTGGATTCCCGTCGACCTCATCATTTTCGACCGCGCCCTGGGCCTGTACCTGGCGGCTTTGCGTGTCTTGGCCTCTGTCGCCTTCGTTCTGCTGGGGCTGTCCTACCGCTCGGCCGATTCCATCTCCATCGCCCGCTGGGGCTTGGTGTGGCTGCTGTCCATCCCCACCGTGTTCTTCCTGATCAGCCATCCGCTGTTGGCCCAGTTCGCCATCACCGACCCGGCGCAGCAGGTGATCGCCGCCGGCTATGCCTTTCTGCCTTTCGTCATGGTGGCCGGCCTGTCGGTGTTCCCCATCACCGCCCTGGAAGGGGCGGCGCTGTCGTTGCCGCTGCTGTTGGCCTATCTGCTTACCGGCATCCTGGGTTACCAATTGCTGCCCTTCGCCTCGCATCTGGGGGCGCAATGGCTGTTGCTGCTGTTGGCGGTGGTGTCCACGTTGTCGGGCATGAGCCAGTTGCATTTCATGAGCCAACTGGTGGACCAGTCGTCCCACGACGGACTGACTCGGGCCTATAACCGCCGGGTGGGCGAAGAAATCGTCGCCCAGCAATTCCTGACCGCCGTGCGTTCCAGCGGTCCGCTGTCGCTGGCTTTCGTCGATCTGGACAACTTCAAGTCCATCAACGACCGCTATGGCCACGAAGAAGGCGACAACACGCTGCGCAACGCCTCGGCCGCTTTGCGCAAGGTGCTGCGACGCGGCGACGTGCTGGTGCGCTGGGGCGGCGAGGAATTCCTGGCGCTGATGCCCAACACCGATGCCGAGGGCGCTCGCATCGCCCTGGCCCGCCTGCGCGACGCCGGGCTGGGGCTGCGCCCCGACGGCTCGCCGGTGACCGCCTCCATCGGCGTCGCCGAACGGCTTGCCGATGGCGCCGAGCAATGGTCGGAACTGGTGGAAAAGGCCGACCAACGCATGTACCTGGCCAAGCAAAGCGGCAAGGACAAGATCATCGGCATCGGCAACCAGGTGTTGGTGGACAGCCGCGCCAAGGCGTGAATCAGGCGGCGGCGGCGGCCACGGCCCCGACCTGAGCCGAGATGGTTTGCGCCAGCTTGCGCCGTGCTTGGGTGCCGGGGCGCAGCATCAACGAAAACCACACCGGCGACAGTTCCGGCAAGCCGTGGGCGGCGGGGTCCAGCACACGGATGTCGGGATGGGTGGCGCTTTGCCCCAGCGGCGCCACCGCCATGCCGGCGGCCACCGCTGCCTGCACCCCGGCCAGGCTGGGGCTGACATAGGCGACCCGCCACGGCCGGCCCATGCGGTCCAGCCGTTCCACCACCTGGCGGCGGAACAGGCAGCCCTGGGGGAACAGGGCCAGCGGCACCGGTTCCAAGCCGGGCAACGGCTGATGGGCGGCGGCGGACCAGTGAAGCCTTTCCTGCCACGAGCCGAAGGCTCCGGCCACCGGCTCGTCCACCTTGAAAAGTGCTACGTCCAACTCGCCTTGGTCGTAATCGGCCCGCAATCTGACCGACAAATCGGCGCGTACGTCCAGCCGCACCATGGGATTGGCACGGCTGAACGCTGCCAGCACGCCGGGCAGGTGGCGGCCGGCGAAATCCTCGGACACGCCGAAGCGGACGATCTCGCCGCTTTCCTTGCGCACCAAAAGGGCGCGGGCCTCGTCGTCCAGCGCGATCATGCGTCGGGCATAAGTCAGCAGCGTCTCGCCGGCACTGGTCGGGGCGATTGTGCGCCCCTGGCGGATCAGCAGAGGCTGCCCCACTTGGTCTTCCAGGCGTTTGACCTGTTGGCTGATGGTGGATTGGGTGCGGTTCAGCCGCTCGCCGGCGCGGGTGAAGCCGCCGCAATCGACGATGCCGACGAAGGTGCGCAGCAATTCCAGGTCCAGGCTGCCCATGGCGTCACCATTCATTAAACAGATGGAAAGTATATTATCATCTAATTTCAAAATGTCACGGCCTGGGCCTAGGGTGTGGTGGTCACCATAAATGGAATAACGCCATGATCGCCGCCCTGAGCCGACACACCACGCTTCCCTGGTTGATCGTCATTTTCTGCCTGATCTGGTCGTCGGTGTTCGCCGTCGCCCGCCTGGGCCTGGCCCACGCGCCGCCCTTGACCCTGTTGTCGGTGCGCTTCGGACTGGCGGCCTGCGTCACCCTGGTTTTGGCCCTGGCCTTGCGGGAACGTTTGCCGCGCGGTCGCGACCTGCTGGGCTTGGCGCTGATCGGGGTGTCCAGCCACGCTGTCTATCTGGGTCTGTCCTATTTGGGCATGCGCCATGTTCCAGCCGGGCTGACCGCCATCATCGTGTCGGCCAACCCAGTGCTGACCGCCTGTCTGGCGGCGCTGCTGCTGGATGAACGTCTTAGCCTGCGCAAGGTGCTGGGCTTGGCCCTAGGCGTGGTGGGCGTCGCCTTCATCCTGCGGCATCGAGTGATGGCCGGCAGCGACGACGCCTTGGACTTGCTTTGGCCGCTGGGGGCCTTGGTGGCGCTGTCGGGGGGCGCCGTGCTGTTCAAGCGCCTCGGCGTGGCCAGCGGCGGCTTCGGCGGGCTGTCGGTGCAACTGGCCGCCGCATCGGCCTTCCTGGCCGGTCCGGCCTGGATGGTCGAAGGCGGTCTGGCGGCGGTGGATGCCACCGGCGAATTCTGGTTCTCGTTGGCTTATCAGGTGCTGCTGGCTTCGGTCGTGGCCTACGCCATCTGGTTCCACCTGCTGAAGGTCAGCAGCGCCACCGCCGCCAGCGCCTGGCACTTCCTGATCCCGCCCTTGGGCGTGCTGTTCGGCTGGCTGATCATGGACGAGACGGTGATGTGGGCGGATTTCGCCGGCATCGTCCCGGTGGCGGCGGGGATCTGGCTGGTCACCCGATCTGGAACACCGCTTCGATTTCCACCGCGACGTTAAGCGGCAAAGACGGGGCGCCGACGGCGACGCGGGCGTGACGGCCCGCGTCGCCCAGCACCTCGACCATCAAGTCCGAGGCGCCGTTGACCACCTTGGGCTGGTCAGTGAAGTTTGGCGTACTGGCGACGAAGGCAGTCATGCGCACCAGACGCTTCACCCGGTCCAGGTCGCCAGCGCAAGCCGCCTTGGCCTGGGCCAGCAGGTTCAAGGCGCACAGCCGGGCGGCCCGCACGCCGTCTTCCAGCGTAACTTCCGCGCCCAAATGACCCAACACGACGGGCTTGCCGTTTTCCATGGGCAACTGGCCCGAAACGAAAACCAGGTCGCCCACCACCACGTAAGGCACGTAATTGGCCACCGCCACCGCCGGCACCGGCAAGGTGATGCCCAATTGCGCCAGGCGCTGATCGATCTGCGAACTCATGGTCTTCCTCCGTGACGTGGGACGTCAGGGTAGGGGATGGCCCAGGTTCTTGTCTTGCGGAAATTAAGGGTGTATAGCTGACCTATATAACGGTTTGCACCGCACCAAAGGCCGGCCGCCCATGTTCACCCTGACCGCCCTGGAACAAGAAGCCCTGTACCTGTCGCTGCTGGTGTCCGGCTGGGCGGTGGTGGGGTCGTTGCCGCTGGGGATCGGCTGCGCCTGGCTGCTGGCCCGGCGCGACTTTCCCGGCAAAAGCCTGGTGGACGGGTTGATCCATCTGCCGCTGGTGCTGCCGCCGGTGGTGGTGGGTTACTTCCTGCTGGTCATGCTGGGGCGGCGCGGGCCGGTGGGGGCGTTGCTGCACGACTGGTTCGGATTAACCTTGGCCTTCACCTGGAAGGGTGCGGCCATCGCCTCGGCGGTGATCGCCTTTCCGCTGATGGTCCGCGCCATCCGCCTGTCGCTGGAAAGCGTCGACCGCGGCTTGGAACAGGCGGCGCGGACCTTGGGCTGCGGTCCCATCGCCACCTTCTTCACCATCACCCTGCCGTTGGTGATGCCGGGCATCCTGACCGGGGTGATCCTGGCCTTCGCCCGGTCGCTGTCGGAATTCGGCGCCACCATCACCTTCGTGTCCAATATCCCCGGCGAGACCCGCACGCTTCCCATCGCCCTTTACGCCCTGACCCAGGTGCCGGGAGAGGACGCGGCGGCGATGCGGCTGTGCGTCATCTCGGTGGTGGTGGCCTTCGCGGCGCTTTTGGCGTCGGAAATCCTGTCGCGCCGGGTCCAGGCCCGGCTGAAGGGCTAGGGCCATGCTGGACCTGTCCGTCATCCGCCAGCAAGGCAGCTTTCGCGTCAACGTGACCTTGCAGGCCGGGGCCGGAATCACCGCCTTGTTCGGTCCGTCGGGCTCGGGCAAGACCTCGGTGATCAACATGGTGGCCGGTTTGGCGCGGCCCGACCAGGGGCGTATCGTGGTGGACGGTCGCGTGCTGTTCGACGCGGCGGAAGGGGTGGACATTCCCCCGGAACGTCGCCGTCTGGGCTATGTGTTCCAGGACGGCCGGCTGTTTCCGCATCTGTCGGTGCGGGCCAACTTGACTTTCGGCCGCGACCGTCTGCCCCCCTCGGATCGCAAGGTGGATTTCGACGCCGTCGTCGAGGTGCTGGGCATCGATCATCTGCTGGACCGTCGTCCGGCCTTGTTGTCGGGCGGCGAGAAACAGCGCGTCGCCATTGGTCGGGCTTTGCTGGCCAGTCCCCGCATCCTGCTGATGGACGAACCCTTGGCGGCGCTGGATTCCAACCGCAAGGCCGAGGTTCTGCCCTTCATCGGCGCCCTGTCCCGGCGTTTCGGCATCCCCATCCTTTATGTCAGCCATTCCATGGACGAGGTGCTGAGCCTGGCCGACACCCTGGTGCTGATGGACCAAGGCCGCGCCGCCGCCATCGGTCCCACCGAGGAATTGCTGTCGCGCCCGGAATTGCGGCCGCTGACCGGGCGGTGGGAAGCCGGTTCGGTGATCCGCGCCCAAGTGGAATCCCACGACCCGCGCACCGGCATGACCCGCCTGCGTTTCGGCGGCGGCATCTTGGCCATGGCCCGTAACCACCTGGCGGTGGGGGCACAGGTGCGTCTGCGCATCCAGGCCAGCGACATCGCCATTGCGCTGGACCATCCCGGCCGGGTGTCGGTGCGCAACATCCTGCCGGCGCATGTGCTGTCGGTGACCCAGCGGGACACGTCGTTGGTGGACGTCATGTTGGATTGCGGCGGCACCCCATTGTGGGCGCAAATTTCCGGCTGGGCCCAAGCGGATCTGGGTTTGAAGCCGGGAATGCAGGTTCACGCCATGGTCAAGGCCCTGACCATCGCCCGCGGCGAGGTCGCCGAAACAGGGGGGGGTGAAGAAGATTGCCGTCGCCGCCCAGCACTTGACCCATGCGGACGCCCATTTGCACTGGGCGCGTCATCTGTTGATCTTCGACGCGAATAGCAGCGGGATCATCTGGGGCTTCGCCCCTTGCGCCGATCGAGACGCCGGGAATAACCATCGCGGCCTTCTGCTTATGTCTTGCACCATATAAGCGTGTATATATTATCGGATAAGACAATCCGTGATAATTGTGTGCAAGCCTTGGGTGTTCGAATGAGCGTCATTTCCGCCTTCTCCATGGAAACCATTGTTTTTGTCCTGCTGATCGGTCTGGCCGGGATCGGTGTTCATTTTCGCTTCAATGCCAAGATCGCCGGCATCGCCCCTTCCATGCTGACCACCTCGGGGATTTTCGCCACCTTTCTGGCCATCGCCATGGGGTTGTATGGTTTCGACGCCAAGAACATCCAATCCAGCGTGCCGGGCCTGTTGGACGGGTTGCGGACCGCGTTCTGGGCTTCGGTGGTCGGGGTCGGCTTCGCGCTGCTGGCGAAGTTGCGCTTCGCCATCTGGGGCGCCAGTCGCCACAAGGGCGATGTCGCGGTTCCCGTCGGCGCCACCATCGACGATTTGGTCGTCCATCTGGCGGGGTTGCAGCGGGCCTTGGTGGGGGGCGACGATTCCACCCTGATCACCCAGTTGCGCCTGGGCCGCCAGGAAAACAACGACCGCCTGGACGGCTTGCGCCGCAGCTTCGACGACTTCGCCGTCAAGGTGGCCGAAAACAACACCAAGGCGCTGATCGAGGCGCTGGAAGGGGTGATGCGCGACTTCAACGCCAAGATCAACGAACAATTCGGCGACAATTTCAAGCAATTGAACCAGGCGGTGGCGGCCATCCTGGTCTGGCAGGAACGTTACCGCGATCAAGTGGACCAGATGATCGCCGTCCAGGAACGCGGGGCCCGATCGCTGGACCAGGCGGCGCAGCGTTTCCAGTCGCTGGTGGACGGCGCCGAGTCCTATACCCGCACGGCCCAGGATCTGTCGGAACTGCTGCGGGCCATCGAGGGTCAGCGGGCGGCGCTCGAGGATTCCATGAACGCCCTGGGCAAGCTGTTCGCCACCGCATCTCGCGGACTGCCGGAACTGGAAGCGCGTATCGTCGATTTCGCCGACCAGATTACCCGCTCGGCGCAGGAGGCCGGGCAAGGCATGCAGCAGGCCGCCCGCGCCGGTATCGACGCCTTGCGCGATTCAGTGGGGCAGGTGGTGGAGGGGGCCGGCCAGCAACTGGCCGCCTTGCAGAAATCCCTGCAACAGGTGGAAGTCGTGGCGCAGAACTCGGCCCGCCAGATCGCCGACGGCGCCATCAAGGCCGGCGAGGTCATGGCGCGGTCGGCCCAGGACAACGCCACCGCGCAAAAGGCGGCCCTGGTCGAGGCCCAAAAGACCCTGCACGACGGGGTGCGGGCGGCCAATGACGGGTTCAACGCCCAGGTGCAGGACATGATCGCCAGGACCCGCGAACAGGTTGCCGCCCTGGACCTCGCCCTGCAGCAGGAACTAACCAATTCGCTGAACACCCTGGGCCGCCAGTTGACCGGCTTGTCGCAGCAATTCGTCGACGATTACGCGCCCCTGACCCAGCGCTTGCGCGATCTGGTGGCCGTGGCCGGGAAGGTGTGATCATGCCGTTTGACGCCCACCACCACCACGACAAGGAAGACCACTGGATACCGCTCAGCGACCTGATGACCGGGTTGATGATGTTCTTCCTGCTGCTAGCCGTCGCCTTCATGATCAAGGTCGAGGCCGATTCCGACAAGATCAAGGGAGTCGCCATCCTTTACGACCAATTGCGTTCCGACCTTCACGACGACCTGGCCGCCGAGTTCCAAAATGATCTGGGACGCTGGGGCGCCGAACTGCACCCCGACCTGACCTTGCGCTTCAAGGAACCCGAGGTGCTGTTCGACACGGGTTCGGCCAAGCTGAAGCCCAAGTTCACCGAGATCCTCGACGAGTTCTTTCCCCGCTACGTCGCCATCCTGGCGTCCGACAAATACCGCGATTCCATCACCGAAATCAGGGTCGAGGGGCATACGTCGAGCCTGTGGGGACAGGGGGTGGCGGCCGAGGAAGCCTATTTCAAGAACATGGAACTGTCGCAGTCGCGCACCCGCTCGGCGCTTCAATACGTGCTGCAATTGCCGGCGATCGACCGCGACCGGGCGTGGCTGCGCTCGCACCTGACCGCCAACGGCCTGTCGTCTTCCAAACCCGTCATCGACGACGGCAAGGAAAGCGCCCTCAAGTCGCAGCGGGTCGAGTTCAAGATCCGTACCGACGCCGAACGCCGCATCGCCACCATCCTTGACGTCGCCCGATGAAGCTGCCCGATTTCTCAACCCATCCCGACCTGAACGCCCTGCGGGCCAGGATGG
>JAIWOG010000226.1 GCA_020217035.1 Magnetospirillum sp.
GCTCCCACCGGTGCGCCGGCCTTCCCGGCGGCCGCCAAGCTGGCCGCCGACATCGGCGTCAACCCCGTCGCCATCGCCGGTTCCGGCAAGGGCGGCCGGGTGACCAAGGGTGACGTGCTGGCCGCCGCCGCCGCTCCGGCCGCTGCCGCCCCCAAGGCTCCGTCCGGTCCGCGCGCCAAGGCTGATCTGGAAGACCGCGTCGCCATGACCCGTCTGCGCCGCACCATCGCCAGCCGCCTGAAGGAAGCGCAGAACACCGCCGCCATGCTGACCACCTTCAACGAAGTGGACATGACCGCGCTGTTCGCCGTGCGCAACCAGTACAAGGACCAGTTCGAAAAGCGTCATGGCACCAAGCTGGGCTTCATGTCGTTCTTCGTCAAAGCCTGTATCTCGGCCTTGAAGGATTGGCCGGCGGTGAACGCCGAAATCGACGGCACCGATCTGGTCTACAAGAAGTACTACGACATCGGCGTCGCCGTCGGCACCCCCCAGGGCCTGGTGGTCCCGGTGGTGCGCGACGCCGACAAGCTGTCGTTCGCCGAAGTGGAACAGACCATCGGGGCCTTGGGTAAAAAGGCCCGCGACGGCAAGCTTTCCATGGAAGACATGACCGGTGGTACCTTCACCATCTCGAACGGTGGCGTCTATGGCTCGCTGATGAGCACCCCGATCCTGAACGCCCCGCAATCGGGCATCTTGGGCATGCACAAGGTGCAGCAGCGCCCGATGGTCATGCCCGATGGCAAGATCGAAGCGCGGCCGATGATGTACCTGGCTTTGTCCTACGACCACCGCATCATCGACGGCCGCGAGGCGGTGTCGTTCCTGGTGCGCGTCAAGGAATGCATCGAGGACCCGCAGCGTATCCTGCTGGACATGTAATCGCAGGGGGCCCCGCGCAAGCGGGGCCCCTTTGTTCTGAATAGAAATCCGGGAAACTGATCCATGAGCGAAAACAGCTTCGACGTCGTCGTCATCGGTGGCGGCCCCGGCGGTTACGTCGCCGCCATCCGCGCCGCCCAGCTGGGTTTGAACACCGCCATCGTCGAAAAGCGCGGCGCTTTGGGCGGCACCTGCCTGAATGTCGGCTGCATTCCGTCCAAGGCGCTGTTGGCCGCGTCGCACGCCTATGAAGCCGCCGCCCACGAGTACGCCGCCTTCGGCGTCAAAATCAGCAAGGTCGATTACGACCTGGGCGCCATGATGGGCCACAAGGACAAGGTGGTCGCCGACAACACCAAGGGCATCGAGTTCTTGATGAAGAAGAACAAGGTGACCTATCTGGTCGGCACCGGCGAGATCACCGGCGCCGGCACCGTCAAGGTGTCGGGCAAGGACGGCGAAAGCTCGCTGACCGCCAAGGCCATCATCATCGCCACCGGTTCCGACGTGGCGCCTCTGCCGGGTGTGGAAATCGACGAGGAAGTGATCGTTTCCTCCACCGGCGCCTTGAAGCTGGAAAAGACCCCGAAGTCCATGGTGGTCATCGGTGGCGGCGTCATCGGCCTGGAACTGGGTACTGTGTGGCGGCGCCTGGGCGCCAAGGTCACCGTGGTGGAATTCCTGGACAAGATCCTGCCCACCAATGACGGCGAAGTGTCCAAGACCATGCAGAAGATCCTGGCCAAGCAGGGCATGGACTTCAAGCTTTCGACCAAGGTGACCAAGGCCGAGAAGAAGGGCAAGGGCGTGACGCTGACCGTCGAGCCCGCCGCCGGCGGCACGGCGGAAGAGATCAAGGCCGACGTGGTGCTGGTGGCCATCGGCCGCAAGCCCTACACCGACGGCCTGGGTCTGGAAAACGTCGGCGTCGAAAAGGATGCCCGCGGCTTCATCAAGGTCGACCATTACTTCCGCACCAACGTGCCGGGCGTCTTCGCCATCGGCGACGTCATCGGCGGTCAGATGCTGGCCCACAAGGCGGAAGAAGAAGGTGTCGCCCTGGCCGAATTGCTGGCCGGCGAACATGGTCACATCAATTACGACGTCATCCCCGGCGTCGTCTACACCTGGCCGGAAGTGGCCGCCGTCGGCAAGACCGAGGAACAGCTGAAGGCCGAAGGCATCGCCTACAATGCCGGCAAGTTCCCGTTCTCGGCCAACGGCCGGGCGCGGTCCATGAACGAGACCGAGGGCTTCGTCAAGGTGCTGGCCTGCGCCGCCACCGACCGCGTCCTGGGCGCCCACATCGTCGGCCCCAATGCCGGCGACCTGCTGGCCGAACTGGTGATGGCCATGGAGTTCGGCGCTTCCGCCGAGGACGTGGCGCGGACTTGCCATTCCCATCCGGGTCTGGGCGAGGCGGTCAAGGAAGCCTGCCTGTCGGCCAACAAGCGCGCCATCCATATGTAAGTCGGTTCAGGACGTCCAAGAAAAACAAAGCCGCCCGGTGGAAACGCCGGGCGGCATTGTTTTTGGCGGTATTCGATCAGCGCGGCAGATGTGGATATTGCGCCCGGGCCTCGGCGGCCAGGTCGGCGCTGGCCTTTTCGATGCGGGCCTGCAATTCGGCCATGAAGGCTTTGCGGTCCATGCCTGGGGCGATGGGGTCCAGGAACCAGATGGTGGCGATGCCTGATCGCTTGGCGAAGCTGCCGCGCCCCCAGAACAGGCCGGTGTTCAAGGCCACCGGCACGCAGGGCAGGCCGATTCCGGCGTAAACCATGGCGATGCCGGTATGGTATTCAGGCGGCGCACCCACCGGCTGGCGGTGGCCTTCGGGGAAGATCAGCACCGGGCGGCCCTTGGCGGCCTGGGCCTCGGCACCCTTGACCATCTCCTTCAGCGCCTTGGTGCCGGCCGAACGGTCGATGGCGATCACCCCGGTCTTGCCCAGATACCAGCCGAAAAACGGAATGCGCAGCAATTCCTGTTTCAGGATCACCGCCGGGTCGCCCAGGATCAGCCGGAAGGCGAAGGTTTCCAGCGTCGATTGGTGCTTGGACGCCACCAAGGCGGCGCCTGGCGGAACCGTGCCGCGCACCTGGTATGACAATCCGCAGGTCAAGCGCAGGATCAGGAAGACGCCCTTGACCCAGAAGGTCGCAGCCTTGCCGACCACTTTGGGGGACGTGCCCAGCAAGGGCAGATAAAGCGTGCCCAGGGTCAGGGTCCAGACCTGGAACAGGGCGAAGAACAGCATAGAGCGAACAGCGGTCACGGCGCGGCCTTTCGAGGCAGGAACCAGTGGCGGGTGATGGCAGCCAGATACTTCGAATACTCGGTGGCAAGCAAGGCCGCAGTGCCCGGCCAGCGCCACCATTCGCGACTTTTCACGTGGTCTGGGAAAACCGGGTGGGCGACCAGCCGGATACCGGGAAGGGCGTGGCGGAATTCCGCCAAGGCGCGGGGCATGTGGTAGGCGCCGGTGACCAGACGCAGCGATCGCAGGTTCTGTTCGCTGGCCCATTGCGCCGTCTCGACGGCGTTGCCCACCGTGTCGTCGGCGGCGTAGCCCAGGACCACCGCGTCCTTCAATCCCGGATGGCCGCGCCCCAGATACAGGATTTCCGCCAGGTCGACACCTTTGTAGACGCCGGAAATGAACAGGCGCTGCGACAAGCCGGCCTCCAGCAGATCCAGGCCGGTGGTCAGGCGGTCACGGCCGCCGGTCAACACCACGATGGCGTCGGTGTGGCTGGTCTGGTCGTCGATGTTGCGCGGCACCTCGTCGACGAACCACAGGAAGCCGCCGCACCACAGGGCGGCCATGGCGACCACGGCGGCGCCCAGGCGATCCAACCGGCGGCTTTTGAGATGGCGGTGCTTCATGGCGGCTAGGGCATGCGGGCCAGGGTGGCGTGCACCGCCAACCGGGCCGTCAACATGGAAAGCGTCGCCGCCGCCACCGGCAACAGGCCGATCATCACCCAGCCGCTGACCGGCAAGGACAGCGACGGCAAAAAGCCGCCCTCGATGCGCCGCGCCGCCCAGCCGATGGCGGTCAAGGACGGCACCGCCAGGGCCAGGCCGATCAGGCCCCCGGCGAAGCCGAGCGCGAAGGAACGGTCGGCGAATTGGCGGGCGATGTAGTCGTCGTGGGCGCCGATCAGATGCAGCACCTCGATGACGCCGCGATGCACCGCCATGGAGGTGCGGGTGGCGTAGATGACGGTGGCCGAGGTGACGCACCCGATCAAAACCAGGATGGCGATGGCCACCCATTCGGTGGTGCGCGACAAATTGATCAGTCGCGACAGCCAGATGCGGTGGTCGTCCAAGGTGGCGCCTTGGACGCTTCGCGACAGCCTGTCCGCCAGGGAAACCAGGTCAAGGTTGGAATCGGCGTCGATGGTGACGTCGATCAGGCGGGGAAGCGGCAGGTCCTTGACCACGTCGGTATTGCCCAGCCAGGGTTCCAGCAGGGCCAGGATCTGTTTCTTGTCCAGGGGCCTGGCCGCCAGAACGCCGGGGGTGCGGCGCATCAGTTCCACCGCCTGGCGGACGCGCTCGTCGGTCAGCGCCTCGCCGGCCTCGCCGGGCACCGGCTGCACCTGCACCGTCAGGGTGCCGGAGACGTCGTGGTCCCAAGACCGCACCAGGCCGTTCAGCACGAAGACGCCGGCCAGCGACACCGCCGACAAATAGACCATCAGCGCCACCAGCCAGGGCAGGAAGCGGCCGGTGGCGTCGCCTTTCAACGGCAGGTCGGAATGACGGCCCAGCTTCATGCCGGCACCTCTTCCGCTTCATAGACGGTGCCACGTTCCAAATGCAGGCGGGGATGTTGCGGGAAACGGTCGATCAGGCCCTGGTTGTGGGTGGCGATCAGCACCGTGGTGCCCAGGCGGTTCAGTTCCTCGAACAGGTGCAACAGCCGCATGGCGATGTGGTCGTCAACGTTGCCGGTGGGCTCGTCGGCCAGCAGCAAATCGGGGCGGCCGATGACGGCCCGGGCGATGGCGACGCGCTGCTTCTGGCCGCCGGAAAGGGTCGGCGGCTTGGCGTTGATCTGGTCGGCCAAGCCCACCCAGTTCAGCAATTCGGGCACATGCTTGCGTACTTCCGCTTCCTTGACCCCGCGCACGCGCAAGGGAAGCGCCACGTTGTCCATGGCCGACAAATGGTCGAGCAGGCGGAAGTCCTGGAACACCACGCCGATGCGGCGCCTGAGCGCCGGCAACTCGTAACGCTTGGTCAGGGCGATGTCCTTGTCGAACAGCATGACGCGGCCACGGGTGGGGCGCAGGCCCAGATACATCAGCCGCAGCAACGACGACTTGCCGGCCCCCGAAGAACCGGTAAGAAAATGAAAGGAACCGGACGGCAGGGCGAAGCTGATATCTCGCAAAACCTCGGGCCCCAGGCCATAGCGCAGCCCGACGCCGTCCAAGCGGATGATGTGTTCGCCTCGGCGATTATGTCGCACTTTAGCCTTCTCCAGACGGGGCGAAGGATGACACGCCCTGTGCTTGTTCGTCCAGCGCACTTGTGTTGCCGCTGTCTTATGCATATAACCGATTAACGCTTTGGAAGGCTTGCACATCAATGCTTATCGGCTGTCCCTCCTGCGCAACCCATTTCTCGGTTCCCGACAAGGCCCTGCAGCCCAAGGGACGCACGTTGAAGTGTGCGAAATGCGGGCACAAGTGGTTCCAGAATCCGCCCGAGCCCGAGATGGCGCCCGAAGACGATTTTCCGTTGGACATGGATTCCAAGCCGGAGCCGCGGCCCAGCTTCGATTTCAACCCGGTGCGCAATCCCGACCCCGAGATGGAATTCGACACCCCGGCTCCGGTGATGTCGGCCTCGGCCGCCCGTGCCCAGGCGGATTTCGACATCGACCTGGACGACAATCCGCCCGACGTGCCGGTGATGAGAAGCGCCATGCGCACCAGTGAACGTCCCATGGACGTCGACCTGGACGCCGCCGAGCCGCAACCCATCCCCGAGATGTTCGCCAGCAAGGACAGCGCCAAGAAGGGTACCGGCGGCTTGTGGTTCTTGTTGCTGCTGCTGCTGTTGGGGGGGCTGGGCGGTGCCGGCTACCTGTTCCAGGACAAGCTGGTGGGGTATTTGCCCATGGCCGGCGAATTGCTGGACCAGGCCGGCCTGCGCCGCGAAAAGCCGGGCGCCGGGTTGGAACTCAGGAACGCCGGCACCCCGGAACGCTTCGTCCACAACGACACCGAAGTGCTGATCGTGCGTGGCATCATCGCCAACGTCTCCGACCGGGTGCGCCCGGTGCCGACCATGAAGCTGGTGCTGCTGGACAAGGATAAGACCCCGGTGCAGGAAAAGCTGTCGCAGCCGCGAGTCACCCAGCTTGATCCGGGCGGCACGTCCAGCTTCCAGATCATCCTGGAACGCCCCGACCCGACGGCGGTGGAAGTGAACGTCCTGTTCATCGACGCGGCGGAAGCGGCCGGCAAGTAAGCGGTCATCACGCAAGAACCGTTCTGGCCAGCCTTGGAACAAGGCTGGCCATTTTGGCTTGGCGGGCGACGCGCTGGGCGTCATCTTTGACCGGACGGCCGTGAGCCGCATCCGGGGGACGGAAAAGGACCTTATTTCTCGGCGTTGGCCCCGTGCTTCCAGCGCAGCACCGGCTGGCGGGCGGCCTGGGTTTCGTCCAGACGGCGGCGCGGGGTCAGGCGCGGCGCCGCCTTGAAGTCGTCGGCGTCACCAGCCTTGGCCTTGGCGGCCAAGGCACGGACCACCTTGATGAAGCCGTCCAGGGTTTCCTTGGATTCGGTTTCGGTGGGTTCCATCAACAGGGCGCCATGCACCACCAGCGGGAAGTACATGGTCATGGGGTGGAAGCCTTCGTCGATCAGCATCTTGGCAAAATCCAAGGTGGTGACCCCGGTATCCTTCAGGAAGCGGTCGTCGAACAGGCATTCGTGCATGCATGGGCCGTCGAAGGACGCGCTCAGCACGTCCTTCAACGACGCCAGCAGGTAATTGGCGTTGAGCACCGCGTCGGACGACGCCTGGCGCAGGCCGTCCGAGCCCATGGACAGGATATAGGCCAAAGCGCGGACGAAGACGCCGAACTGGCCGTGATAGCCCTTGACCCGCCCAAAGGGCTTGGCGCCCGGCGCCTGTTCGGCGTGTTCCACCAGTTCCAGCCCGTCCTTGCCATGCACCACGAAGGGCAAGGGCGCGTAAGGGGCCAGCTTTTCCGACAGCACGGTGGGGCCGGCACCGGGACCGCCGCCGCCATGGGGGGTGGAAAAGGTCTTGTGCAGGTTGATGTGCATGGCGTCGACGCCAAGGTCGGCCACCTTCACCCTTCCGACGATGGCGTTGTAATTGGCGCCGTCGCAGTAAAAGAAGGCACCGGCTTGATGGGTGGCCTGGGCGATCTCGACGATTTCATCCTCGAACAGGCCGCAGGTGTTGGGATTGGTCACCATGATGCAGGCGACGTCAGGCCCCAGTTTGGCCTTCAGCGCCGCCACATCGACGCGGCCGCGTTCGGTGGCCGGCACCGGATCGACGGTGTAGCCGCACATGGCCGCCGTCGCCGGATTGGTGCCGTGGGCCGATTCGGGCACCAACACGCGGGTGCGGTGCGATTCCCCATGGTCGTCGTGATAGGCGCGGATGGCCATCAGGCCGCACCATTCGCCATGGGCGCCGGCGGCCGGGCTCATGGCCACCGCCGGCATGCCGGTCAGCCCCTTCAGCCACTGGGTCAAGGTGTCGATGACCTGCAACGCGCCTTGCACGGTGGATTTCGGCTGGAAGGGGTGCAGATCGGCCAGGCCAGGCAGGCGGGCCATCTTTTCCGACAGTCGCGGATTGTGCTTCATGGTGCACGACCCCAGCGGATAAAAGCCGGAATCGATGCCGTAATTCTTTTGGCTGAGCCGCGTGTAGTGGCGCACCACCTGGGGCTCGGACAGGTCGGGCAGGCCGATGGCGCCCTTGCGGGCCAAGCCGCCCAGGCGGTCCTCGTCGATGGGGCCGCAATCGTCAACGTCGGTGCCGACGCGGCCGGGACAACCCTGTTCGAAGATCAGCGGCTCTTCCAGATGTAGGCCGCGATTGCCGGAAAACGTGGTGATCTCGGCCATGTCACAGCACCTCGTTCAGGGCGGAGACCAGGGCCTCCATGTCGTCTGGGGTATTGGTCTCGGTGGCGGCCAGCAGCAGCACCGGGCGCAGTTCCGGCCAATGGGGATAGAAGCGCGAGGCGGCGACGCCGCCCAAAATGCCCATGGCCGCCAGCTTTTCCACCACGTCCGCCGCGTCCACCTCGTCGCCCAGGTAAAGCGAGAACTCGTTGAAATAGCTTTGGCTGATCACCTTGGCGCCGGTGACCCGGCGCAGGGCTTGCTCCAGCCGCACGGCGTTCGCGTGGTTCAACTTGGCCAGCCGTGTCAGGCCGGTTTCGCCCAGCAGCGACAGATGCATGGTGAAGGCCAGGGCGCACAGGCCGGAATTGGTGCAGATGTTGGACGTCGCCTTTTCGCGGCGGATGTGCTGCTCGCGGGTGGACAGCGTCAGCACGAAACCGCGCTTGCCGTCCTGGTCGACGGTCTGGCCGCACAGGCGGCCGGGCATCTGGCGCACATATTTGTCCCGGGTGGCGAACAGGCCCAGGCCGGGACCGCCGAATTGCAGGCCCATGCCCAAGCTTTGCCCTTCGCCGACGACGATGTCGGCGCCCATGGCGCCGGGCGGCGTGATCAGGCCCAAGCTCACCGGCTCGGTGACCGCCACCACCAGCAACGCGCCCACGTCGTGGCAGGCGTCGGCCAGTTGGGTCAGGTCGCGGATGCCGCCGAAGAAGCCGGGATTTTGCACCACCACGCAAGCGGTCTGGGAATCGACCCGGCCCATCAGGTCTTCCAGACCGAAGGGGTCCGGCGCCAGGCTTTCCAACTCCAGGCCCAGATGCTTGGTCACCGTCGCGGTGGTTTCCACGTAATGGGGATGCAAGCTGCCCGACAGGATGATCTTTTTCTTGCGGGTGACGCGGGCCGCCATGACGGCGGCCTCGGCGCAGGCGGTGGCGCCGTCATACATCGACGCGTTGGCCACCTCCATGCCGGTCAGCAGACACACCTGCGACTGGAACTCGAACAGATATTGCAGGGTGCCTTGCGACACTTCCGGCTGATAGGGGGTGTAGCTGGTCAGGAACTCGCCCCGGGTCAGCAACTGGTCCACGGTGGCCGGCACATGGTGGCGGTAGATGCCGGCACCGATGAAGAACGGCGCACAGCCGGCCGACAGATTGTGGCCGGCCATGCGGGTAAACGCGCGTTCCACCGCCATTTCCGATAGCCCGGCGGGCAAATCCACCGGCTGGTCCAGACGGGCGGCGGCGGGGACGTCCCGGAACAGGGAGTCCACGTCCTTGGCGCCGATGGCCGCCAGCATGGCGCGGCGGTCGGCATCGGTATGGGGCAGATAGCGCATGGGCGACAGTCCCTTATTCCAGACCGGCGACGTATTCGTCGTAGGCGGCGCGGTCCATCAGCTCTTCCAACTCGGCGGGGTTGGACAATTCCAGCTTGAAGAACCAGCCGTCGCCTTCCGGGCTTTCATTGACCAGGGCGGGCTGGCCGGCCAGGGTCTCGTTGCCGGCGGTCACCGTACCGGACACCGGCGAATAGACTTCCGACGCCGCCTTGACCGATTCGACCACCGCGGCATCGCCGCCCTTGGTGACCTTGCGGCCCTTCTCCGGCACTTCGGCGTAGACGATGTCGCCCAAGGCTTTTTGGGCGTAATCGGTGATGCCGACGGTTCCCACCGAACCATCGACGCTGATCCATTCATGGTCCTTGGTGAAGTACATGGTCATGACTTTCAGCCCTTGTAGTAGGAATGGGGAACGAAAGGCAGCAAGGCGACATGGGCGTCCAGCGCCTTGCCGCGCACCACCAATTTCACCGGCATGCCGGGAACGGCGAAGCCACGGGGCACATAACCCATGGCGACCGGGCCGTCGGCCGAGGGGCCGAAACCACCCGAGGTGATTTCCCCCAACGGCGTGCCGTCCACGTCGGTGATCTCGGTATGGGCGCGGGCCGGCGCCCGG
>JAIWOG010000227.1 GCA_020217035.1 Magnetospirillum sp.
CCATCGGGCTTGATGCCGACGCGCAGACGCGGGGCGCCGGCACTCAGCTGCGCCAGGATCTTGTCGGCTCCGGGGAAGCCGCCCTGTTCACGGCGGCGCTTGCCGATGATCCACGACAAATTGGCTTCCACCGGGGTGGTGGTGGTGTCGATGTCGGACCCGTACAGGCAAAGCCCGGCTTCCAGGCGCAGGGAATCTCGGGCGCCGAGGCCGATGGGGGCGACAGAATCCTCGGCCAGCAGGGCGCGGGCCAGGGTTTCGGCGTTGCCGGCGTCCACCGAGATCTCGTAGCCGTCCTCGCCGGTATAGCCGGACCGGGTGACCCGGCAGGGGATGCCGGCCACCGGATAATCGGCGATGGACATGAATTTCTGCGTCTCGGCGCCGGGGGCAAGCCTCGCCATCACGGCGGCCGCCTTGGGACCTTGCAGGGCCAAGAGCGCCCGGTCGGCCAGGACGGTCAGCGTGGCCTTGTCGCCGATCTTGGCCTGGATATGGGCGAAATCGGCATCCTTGCAGGCGGCGTTGACCACCAGGAACAACTGGCGGTCCGACAACTTGGAAATCATCAGGTCGTCCAGGATGCCGCCCTGGTCGTCGGTGAACACCGAATAGCGGGTGCGCCCCAGCCCCAAGCCCTGGATGTCGCCGGGAACCAGGCTTTCCAAGAGCGCGGCGACATCGTCGCCTTCCAGCAGCGCCTGGCCCATGTGCGAGACGTCGAACAGGCCGGCGGCGGCGCGGGTGTGCAGATGTTCGCCCAAGACCCCCAGCGGGTACTGCACCGGCATGGCGTATCCGGCGAAGGGCACCATCTTGGCCCCCAGCGAACGATGCAGGGCGTCAAGCGGCGTGGTCAACAAGGGGGTGTCGGACATCGGCTTTGGTTCCTTCGCAGAAAAAGGGCGCACCACGGGCCTGAAACGCCCGGCGCCCCCCTCTGTCTTGGAACCTGAAAGATTCACCCAGGAGCCTGGGCTTACATCGTCGGTGGAGCCGTCGCCGGCCCGCTTTCCAGAGATTCATCCCCCCGCTGGTCCTTTGGCCTGAGAGTTTCCAGGGGCGGTTGCTCCTTCGGCGACGGACCGTCCACCGGCCCGTTCTCTCCCAGCAGGGATCGTCTGTGGGGGCAGGATGTCCCCGCCCCCGAAATTAGTCAATCTTTAACCTTTGCCTATTGCTTGGCCTTGCGGTTGGATTCCAACTCGTCGGCCGAGGTCTGGAAGCCCAGGTAGATTTCGTATTTCTGGATGACGTCCTTGTCCTTGACCGGCACCCGCATGGTCACCGTCTCGTCGGTGTGCCGGGCGTAGTTGCTGCCTTCCGAGAAGGTGACCTCGACCGGGAACACCGCCTTGGCCTCGGGCGAGGGGTAATAAAGCGGGATGGCGATGAAATAGTCGAACTTGGCCTTGCGGTCGTCGTCGGCGGCGCCGCGGGTCAGGTTGAAGATCACCTGCACCTCGACGATGGCGCCCTTTTCGTCATAGCTGCACTGGCCGGTATAGCCCTGGATTTCCGCCTGGAACTCGATGTCGGTCAGGTCGCGGCCCTTGCCCGGCTTGTACTTGGTCAGGCTGGCGGTGTCGCCCAGCAGATAGATGGGCGGGCACGGCGGCGGCTCTTTCTTTTCCAGGACCGAGCACGAGGCCAGGAACGGCAGGGCCATCAAGGCGGCGACGACGGGCGCGAAACGACGGGTCATGTTGGTCTTTCGAGAAAGGCGGCAAGGCCATATAGTCTGGCCCAACATTAGTGAACCTTCCGCGATTGCGAAAGTGGTCTTATGAGCAAAGCCCCCCTGACCATCGTGCTGGCGTCCCCCCGTGGGTTCTGCGCCGGCGTCGACCGTGCCATCCTGATCGTCGAGGCCGCCATCGAAAAGTACGGCCGCCCGGTCTATGTGCGCCATGAAATCGTCCACAACAAATTCGTCGTCGACGGGCTGAAGGCCAAGGGCGCCGTTTTCGTCGACGAGCTGACCGAGGTCCCCGACGGGGTGCCGGTGGTGTTTTCCGCCCATGGTGTGCCGAAATCGGTTCCCGAAGCCGCGGAGTCGCGGGGCCTGGATTACCTGGACGCCACCTGCCCGCTGGTGACCAAGGTCCACCGCGAGGCGGAACTGCACCACGACATGGGGCGCCAGATCGTCATGATCGGCCACAAGGGCCACCCGGAAGTCATCGGCACCATGGGCCAGGTGCCCGACGGCGCCGTTTTGCTGGTGGAAGACGTCGCCGACGCCGAAACGGTGACGCCCGCCGATCCGGACAAGCTGGCCTACATCACCCAGACGACGCTGTCGGTGGACGACACCACCGCCATCGTCGAGGTGCTGAAGCGCCGTTTCCCCGACATCGTCGGCCCGCGCAAGGACGACATCTGCTACGCCACCACCAACCGCCAGATCGCGGTCAAGACCATCGCGCCCCATTGCGACGCGGTGATGGTGATCGGCGCCCCCAATTCGTCCAATTCCAAGCGCCTGGTGGAAGTGGCGGCGCGGTCGGGCTGCGAACGCTCGATCCTGGTGCAGCGGGCCGCCGAAGTGGATTGGGACGCCCTGGGCGAAATCGGCCGCCTGGGCATCACCGCCGGTGCCTCGGCCCCGGAAGTGCTGGTGGAAGAGGTGATCGCGGCGGCGCGGGACCGCTTCGACGTCACCATCGAGGAAATCAAGGTCACCGACGAAACCGTGTCGTTCAAGCTGCCGCCGCAATTGCTGGACTGACCCCCCGGCCCTGCATTAGGTTGCGGCCGGGTACAGCGAGCAGGACAGGGGCATGGCGGTCTACACCGAGGTTTCCGACGACGAGATGCGCGACTTCATCGCTGAGTACGACATCGGCGACGTGGTTTCCTATACCGGCATCGCCGAAGGCGTCGAGAATTCCAACTTCCTGGTCCACACCGAGACCGGCCCCTATATCCTGACCATCTACGAAAAGCGGGTGAACCCGGCCGAACTGCCGTTCTTCATCGATTTGATGGAACATCTGGCGTCCCGCGGCCTGGCCTGCCCGACCCCCTTGCATGGCCGCGACGGTCAGGTGTTGCGCCAGTTATGCGGGCGCCCGGCGGCCATGGTCACCTTCCTGCGCGGCATGTCGGCCAAGCGCCTGACCCCCGGCCATTGCGCCGCCCTGGGCGGGGCCTTGGCGGAAATGCACGCCAAAGGCGCCGATTTCGCCGCCACTCGGGCCAACAACCTGTCGGTTTCCGGCTGGCGGCCTTTGTTCGAGCAATGCCGATCGGGCGCCGATTCGGTCAAGACAGGGCTGGAAGAATTCATCGCCGAACGGCTGGACTTCCTGGAAAGCCAATGGCCCCAAGCCTTGCCGTCGGGGTTGATCCACGCCGATTTGTTTCCCGACAACGTGTTCTTCCGCACCGACAAGCAAACCGGCGAAGAGCGGGTGTCGGGGCTGATCGACTTTTATTTCGCCTGTACCGATTCCTTGGCCTATGACGTGGCCATCTGCCTGAACGCCTGGTGCTTCGAGCCCGACGGTGCCTTCAACGCCACCAAGGCGCGGGCGCTGTTGAACAATTACCGCAAGGTGAGGCCGCTCAGCGCCGATGAGATGGATGCCCTGCCCATCCTGGCCCAGGGCGCCGCCATGCGTTTCCTGCTGACCCGGTTGTACGACTGGATCAACACGCCGCCCGGCGCCTTGGTCAAGCGCAAGGACCCGTTGGAATATTACCGCAAGCTGCGGTTCCACCAGGGGGTTGCCGGCCCCGGCGCTTATGGTGTGGCGTGAGCGATTGCGTCGAGATTTTCACCGACGGGGCGTGCTCGGGCAATCCAGGTCCCGGCGGCTGGGGTGCCATCCTGCGCTTCAAGGGCGTTGAAAAGGAATTGTGCGGCGGCGAGGCGGACACCACCAACAACCGCATGGAGATGATGGCCGCCATCATCGCCTTGGAAACCCTGACCCGGCCCTGCGCCGTCACCCTTTACACCGACAGCCAGTACGTGATGAAGGGCATGACCGAATGGCTGCGCGGCTGGAAGGCGCGGGGCTGGAAGACCGCCGACAAGAAGCCGGTGAAGAACGACGATTTGTGGAAACGTCTGGACCTGGCCTGCGCCCGGCACCAGATCGACTGGCAATGGGTCAAGGGCCATGCCGGCCACCCCGAAAACGAACGCGCCGACCAACTGGCCCGCGACGGCATCAAGCAGGTTCTGGGACAAAGCTGACTGTCTCTTTCGACTTCCCCCCTTGGTTGTTTCGGACTAGGCTTCGGGGCTATGCGGATTTCCGGGGGCAAGGCGATGAGAACATGGGGTCTTTTGGCGGCGGTCTTGCTGGCGTGGGCGCCGCACTCGGCATCTGCCGCCGATGTCGTCGGCCACGTCAAAAATGTCAGCGGCGAAGCCCGGCTGGTCCGTGACGGACAGGTCCAGGCCGTGCAGGAAGGGGCGAACCTGCGAAGCGGCGACCGCATCAGCACGGCGGCGCAATCGGCCTTGGGCCTGACGCTCAGCGACGACACCACCATTTCTCTGGGGGCCAATTCCGAATTGGTTCTCGACCAGATGCTGTTCGAACCGGCGTCCAACCAACTGGGGCTGGGGCTTTCCATGAACAAGGGCACCTTCGCCCTGACCACCGGTCAGATCGCCAAGCTGGCCCCCGATTCCCTGAAGATCGCCACCCCCGCCATGTCCATCGGCGTTCGCGGCACCACCATCCTGGTCGAGGCCGCCGATGAATAAGCCCGGTCTGATCGTCCTGGCCGTCCTCGCCTTGACCCTGGCCGCCTGCGCCGATTCAAACCGCGTGGTGCTGATGCCCGACCCCGACGGCCATGTGGGCAAGGTCGAGGTGGCGACCAAGGCCGGGTCGCAAACCCTGACCAAGCCCAAAACCGCCTTGTCGGCCGGTGCGATCACCGCCGCCCCCAAGATTTTGGACGACACGGAAATCAACAAGACCTGGGGCGCCGCCATCGCCGCCCAGCCGCCGCGTCCCCAGACCTTCACCCTTTATTTCGTCAGCGGCACCGCCGATTTGACACCCGAATCGGCGGCGGAACTGCCGGCCATCGTCGCCGTCGTCACGGCGCGGCCCCATGCCCGGCTGATCATCGCCGGCCATGCCGACGCCGTCGGTTCGGACGAAGTCAACCAGCGCCTTTCCCGCCAGCGGGCGGAAAAGGTCCGCGACAACCTGATGAATGCCGGGGCCAAGCCGGAAGCGGTGGACGTGTCGTCGCACGGCAAGCGCAACCCGCTGGTCCGCACCCCGGATGGCGTCGCTGAACCGCGCAACCGCCGGGTCTCGGTGACGGTGCAGTAACAGGGGGCGACACGCCCCCTATTCCTCCTCGTCGTCGTCGAACAGGCCGGTGGGATAGCCGTCGAAGCTGGTGGCGTTCTTGTCGCGCTGGTATCGCTCGATGCCGTCCGGCCCCTTCCGTTCCGCCCATTCCGGCAACATGGTGCGCTGTCCTTGAAGCTGCATCAGCGGCACGCCGAAACCGCACGACGTGTTGACGCTTTCCACCTCGACCACCACCACCTGACGGATGGCGGGATAGGCTTTGAACCGCGCCAGCAGGTCTTCCCATTCCGGGTCGCGGGCATGCACCGCCCGGCCGCGGCCGTAAAGGCGCAGGATCTTGGGATTGCCGGCGAAAGCGCAGAACATGATGGTGATGCGGTCGTCGCGCAGCAAATGGGCGGCGGTTTCGTTGCCGCTGCCGGTCAGGTTGAGGAACGCCACCCGGTTCGGCCCGATGACCGTGAACGAACCGTCCAGCCCCTTGGGGCTTAGGTTGATGCGCCCTTCGTCCGGCGCGGTGGCGACGAAGAACATCGGTTGGGCGGCGATGAACGCTTTGTGTTCGTCGCTGATCGCATCATAGAACTTGGCCATGGGGGTCTCGCCAGCTTTCTGCCTGTGACCCACTGACATAGCGGCGATAGCGCATATCCTCAAGCGCCATGTGCTCGACCAGGGCGGTGACGGTGTTCCTGATCACCTGCAACAGTTCGACATGGGTGTCGGCCTCGGCCAGGATTTCCGACAAAGCCGACACCGAGGCCATCAACGCCCGGTGCTCGGCCTGGTGATGGTCGTAATCCGGATAGTTGACGCGGACCAACAGCAATTCCTCGTCGCGGAAATGCCGGGCCAGGGCGATGATGAAATCGCTGAGGAACCGCTGGACACGCTGGCGTGGGGCGCCGTCATGCAACGCCGACACCACCGCGTTGACCTCGTCGAAAAAGGCGCGATGCTGCGAATCGATCAATTCGTCGCCCACCGCCAGGGCCGGGGTCCACTTCATCTGCATGCCTCCCTATGCCTTAAGACATGGGGAGGCACCGTGACCTCGATCAAGTCAGGACGAAGCCCTTGGGCACGGAAAAGCCTCGCAGCATGTCGGCGCTGTCCATGGGCGCCTTGCCGGGACGCTGCACCCGGGTCAGGCGCAGCGCGTCCCGGCCACAGGCCACGGTCAAGCCATCGTCCAGAGTGGTGCCGGGGGCTCCGGACCCGGCGACGACCTTGGCCGCCTGCACCTTCAGCCGTTCCTCGCCCAACTGGCACCACACACCAGGCCAAGGCGTCAGGCCGCGCACCTGACGTTCCAACTCGACGGCCGGTCGGGTCCAGTCCAGGCGGCCTTCGTCCTTGGCCAGCTTGTGGGCGTAGGTCACGCCTTCGTCGGGTTGCTTGACCGGCACCAACTGGTCCAGGCGGGCCAGGGAATCCACCATCATCCTGGCGCCCAGCGCCGCCAGTTGGTCGTGCAGATGGGCGGCGTCGGTGTCAGGGGTGATGGGCAGGCGTTCCACCAGCAACATGTCGCCGGTATCCAGGCCGGCATCCATCTGCATGATGGTCACCCCGGTTTCGTCATCGCCGGCCAGGATGGCCCGTTGGATCGGGGCGGCGCCGCGCCAGCGCGGCAGGATCGAGGCGTGGACGTTCAAACAGCCCCGGCGTGGCGCGTCCAGGATGGCTTGCGGCAGGATCAGCCCATAGGCGGCGACCACCGCCACGTCCAGGGCGAGATCGCGGAACGCCTGTTGCTCGGCTTCCGATTTCAGCGATTTCGGATTCCGCACCTCGATGCCGCGCCCCGCCGCGAAGGCGTGGACCGGGGTCAATTGTTCCCTGTGGCCGCGACCGGCGGGACGGGGCGGTTGGGAATAGACGCAGGCCACGTCGTGGCCGGCCTCCAACAGGGCGGCAAGGATCGACACCGAGAAATCCGGCGTTCCCATGAAGGCCAGACGCATGGTCAGACGGCTTCCTTCTTGGCCTTCAACAGCTTCCTCAGGATCATGTTGCGCTTCAAGGACGACAGGTGGTCGATGAACAGCACGCCGTCCAGGTGGTCGATCTCGTGCTGCAACACGGTGGCCAGCAGGCCGTCGGCGTCGATTTCCTTGCTGGCGCCGGTCTCGTCCAGGTAACGCACGCGGATGGCGCGGGGCCGCACCACGGCGGCGTAATGTTCCGGCACCGACAGGCAGCCTTCCTCATAAGTGTTGTCGTCGTCGGAGACCCAGACGATTTCCGGGTTGGCCATGCGCACCGGCTGGCGGTCTTCTTCCGAACGACCGATATCGGCGACGATCACCCGTTGCCCCACCGCCACTTGTGGCGCCGCCAAGCCGATGCCAGGGGCGGCGTACATGGTGTCCAGCATGTCGTCCATCAACTGACGCACGCTGGCGTCCACCTGGGCGACGGGCTTGGCCTTTTGCTTCAGGCGCAGGTCGGGGGCGGTCAGGATGGGCAGCACGGCCATGGAAAAAGTCACCTTGGTGTCAAATGCAGGCTTTCAGATAGGGTGTCGCCCCCGCTGCCGTCAAGTTCTTCCCGGCCTCAGCCTTGACGCACGCCAGCCAGGAAGCCGTCAACCTGCTGGGCCATGCGTGCTGAATCGTCGCTTAAGCCCGCCGCCGCGCTCAACACCGTGGCGGCACCGCCCCGCACCTTGTCCACCACCTCGGACATCTGGCCGACATTGTGCGAGACCTCTGCCGTCCCCGCCGCCGCCTGCTGGACGTTGCGGGCGATTTCGGCGGTGGCCGCCCCTTGTTCCTCGACCGCCGAGGCGACACCGGCGGCGATGCCGCTGATCTGGTTGATGGTGTCGCGAATGCCGGCGATGCCGTCCACCACCATGCGCGACGCCGACTGGACCTCGGCCACTTGTTGGCCGATTTCCTGGGTGGCCTTGGCGGTTTGCGTCGCCAACGACTTCACCTCGCCGGCCACCACGGCGAAGCCCTTGCCAGCTTCCCCGGCGCGGGCCGCCTCGATGGTGGCGTTCAAGGCCAGCAAATTGGTCTGGCTGGCGATCTCGCTGATCAGGTTGACCACGTCGCCGATTCGTGCCGCCACCTTGGCCAATGATCCGGCTTGGTCGTTGACCCGCTCGGCATCGGCGGCGGCGCTGCCCGCCACGTGCGACGAATTGGCCATTTGGCGTGAAATCTCGGCGATCGACGCCGCCAGTTCTTCCGATGCCGCCGCCACCGCGTCCACATTGGCCGCCGTCTGCTGCGCCGCCCCGGCCAGGGCGGTGACAGTGTCGGCGGAAAGATCGGCGCCTTGGCTGAGTTCTTCCGCAGTGCCGTGCAGGGAATTGGCGGAATGCCCCACCGTCTGTACCAAACCCTTGACGTCACGTTCGAAACGGTCGGCCAGGTCGTGCAGGTCACGGCGGCGTTGCGCCTCGGCCTGGATGGCGGCGTTCTCCTGTTCGGCCTGCAAGGAATCGGCGCGGATAAGCCCCTGGCGGAAGATTTCCACCGACCGGGCCATCTCGCCGATTTCGTCACCGGCCTCGGTGCCCGGCACCTGCAACGAACGTTGCCCGTCGGCCAGGGCCTGGGTGGCGGCATTCAGCCGGCGCAACGGGCGGCTGATGCTGCGACCCAGCCACCAGAACAACGCCGTCAGCACCACCAGACTAAGGCCGAAGACGATCATGCCACTGCGAAACGCCTCGCCCGCCACCCGGTTCTGCTCGGAAAAGGCGGAATCCACCTCGCTCCGCAGCGAATTGCGCAGCACGGCCAGCGGTTCCTCGATCTTTTCGCTGCCCTGGTCGATGACGTCGTCCAGACGGTCGAACTCGGACTGGTCGGCGCGGGACTCGATGG
Source organism: Magnetospirillum sp. (assembly GCA_020217035.1). Taxonomy (GTDB): domain Bacteria; phylum Pseudomonadota; class Alphaproteobacteria; order Rhodospirillales; family Magnetospirillaceae; genus Magnetospirillum. The sequence goes on from JAIWOG010000227.1 coordinate 9,140, forward strand.
CCTGGCGCAGGTCTTTTTCGATCAACCGGGACAAGGCTTCCACGTCGGCGACGATATGGCTGACCGCTGCTTTTTCGGTGTCGGTGTCGGCCACCGACACGGCGGTGTGGCTGTCGGCCCGCAAGGATTTGGTCAGCCCGGCGATCAGTTCCAGACGATCCGGCGAAATCTTCCCTTCGTCGCGATCCACAAGACTGTCCATGGCCACCAGGGTCAGGCGCGTCAGTTCGCTGTCCATGCGGTTCAACACCGCCAGATCGCGGAACCGTCCTTGGGCATGGATGGCGGATTCCTCCATGCTCTCGTGAACCAAGGTCAGGATAGCGCCCATGACGGCCAAGGCGAGGACTGCGACGCCCCACAACAAGCCCAAGCGGCGAACGATTGTGAACTTCATGCCGACCCTCCTCCCAATCCGTGAACCAGATTAAAGGGCGCTCAACAGATTCGCGACAGCCATTAGAATGCCACAACCAAAAGCAATACTAAATGAAGAGCATGGCGCCATCTTTGTGGGCATCGGCCAGGAAGGTGACGACGCCGCCCTTGGCCACCGGCACGTCGGGACGCAGGGAATCGGGGTCCATGCCCAGGGCCTTCAACCCCATCTCGCAGACCATGAAGGTGACACCCAGTGCGACACAGGCGTCCAGCAAGGTCTCGAAATCGGCGACGTTCTTGGCCTTGAACCCGGCATCCATGGCTTCGGCCGTGCCGCCGTCGGAACATTTCATCCGTCGCCAGCCCTGGTCCTGTTCCAGGGCGCGGCCGGCCCACATGGTGAAAAACAAGGTCACCGGGGTGTTGGACGCCACCGCCGCCGAGGCCATCACCAGGGCATAGTGCACCTTGTCGAAATCG
>JAIWOG010000228.1 GCA_020217035.1 Magnetospirillum sp.
CCGGAAAACACCACGATGGACAGCTTGTCGGGGCTTGTCTTGTCAGCCGCAGGCATGCTTGGTGCTCCGGTGGCCGGACAGGTCGGTGATGGTGGGGGTGTCGCCGCACAGTGGGCAGCCGGGGTCGCGCTTGACCCGCACCGTTCTGAAACTGACCGACAAAGCGTCATAGATCAGCAGACGGCCGGCCATGCTCTCGCCGATGCCCAGGATTTCCTTGACCACCTCGGTGGCCTGCATGGCGCCCATGGTGCCGGCCATGGCGCCCAAAACGCCGGCCGAGGAACAGGTGGGCACCGCGCCTTCGGGCGGTTCCTCGGCATAGATGCAGCGATAGCAGGGACCGTCGGGGCGATAGGTGGAAAGCTGCCCGTCAAAGCGCAGGATGGCCGCCGACACCAAGGTGGCGCCGGCCAGCCGGCAAGCGTCGTTGACCAGGAAACGGGTGGCGAAATTGTCCGAGCCGTCGGCGACGATGGGGTAATCGGCGATGATGGACGCCGCGTTATCCTTGTCCAGCCGCGCCCGGATGGGGACGATTTTCACGTCCGGATTCAGCGCCGCCACCGCTTCCGCCGCCGAATCCACCTTGGGGTGGCCGACGCGCGGGGTGGTGTGCAGGATCTGGCGCTGCAAATTGGACAGGTCGACCACGTCGTCGTCGACGACGGCGATGGTGCCCACCCCGGCGGCGGCCAGATACTGGATCAAGGGCGAGCCCAAGCCACCGGCGCCGATGACCAGGACACGGCTGCCCAGCAGCTTGGCCTGCCCGATCCCGCCCATTTCGGGCAGGATGATATGGCGGGCGTAACGCTGGATCTGGTCCTCGCGGAAATCCATAAGAGTCTCCATCCCCCGCGCAACGGCCGCCCCGCCAACCCCGTTGCGCGGGGTAAGTTTTATTCAAACAAAGCCGTCGACAGATAGCGCTCGGCGAAGCTGGGCAGAATGACGACGATCAACTTGCCCGCCATGTCGGGACGTGCCCCGATTTCCAGGGCGGCGGCGATGGCCGCGCCCGAGGAAATGCCCACCGGCACGCCTTCCAGCCGGGCTGCCTTACGCGCGGTGGCGAAGGCGGTTTCGTTGCTGATCTGCAAAATCTCGTCCACCACCGAGCGGTCCAAGTTGCCCGGCACGAAGCCGGCGCCGATGCCCTGGATCTTGTGCGGGCCGGGCGCTCCGCCCGACAGCACCGGGCTGTCCTCGGGCTCAACGGCGACGATCTTGACGTTCGGGTTCTTTTCCTTCAGTACCCGGCCGATGCCGGAAACGGTGCCGCCGGTGCCGACGCCGGCCACCACCACGTCCACCTTGCCGTCGGTGTCGGCCCAGATTTCCTGGGCGGTGGTGGCTTGGTGAACCGCCGGGTTGGCGGGGTTTTCAAACTGCTGGCACATGATGGCGCCGGGGGTTTCGGCCACCAGACGCTCGGCTTCCTTGACGGCGCCGGTCATGCCCTTGGCGGCCGGGGTCAGCACGATCTCGGCCCCCAGGTGGGACAGCATCTTGCGGCGTTCGATGCTCATGCTTTCCGGCATGGTCAGGATCAGGCGATAGCCCTTGGCGGCACAGACGAAGGCCAGCGCGATGCCGGTGTTGCCGCTGGTCGGCTCCACCAGGGTGGCACCCGGCTTCAGGCGTCCGTCACGTTCGGCCGCGTCGATCATCGCCAGGCCGATGCGGTCCTTGACGCTGGCCAGCGGGTTGAAGAACTCGCACTTGCCGACGATCTGGGCCTGGGCGCCGGCTTCGGCGGCCAGCTTGGGCAGGCGCACCAAGGGGGTGGCGCCGATGGTATCGACGATGGAGTCGTAGATGCGGCCGCGAAACTCGCTCATCCTATTTTCCCCGTTCTGAGTGTAGTTTAATTCATATCTACAGTTTGTCAGCCTTAGATTATGAAGTCCAGCTTGGAATGCGCTTCCGACGGGATACCGGTCTTGTAGGATCGCATGCACAGATCGTCGAAGGTGATGGCGTCCAGGCGGTCCATGATTTCCTCGGTCAGGTCGCCCCACATGGGGCGGATGACCTTGGCCCCCAGATCGGAAGCCGGCACGTCCTGGAACGGATCCTCGGCGGTTTCCATGGCGCGGACCACGCGGACCACCTCGCCCACCGAGATGCGGCGGCGTTCGCGGGCCAGGCGGTAACCGCCCTTGGGGCCGCGCACGCCGACCAGGATGCCCGACCGCACCAATTGTTGCAGGGTCTGTTCCAGGTAACGGCGCGGAATGCCTTGGCGGCGGGTGATTTCCCGGCTTTGCACCGGCTCGCCGCCGGCGTGATAGGCGATGTCCAGCACCGCTTCGATGGCGAACAGCATCTTCTTGGACGGACGCAGCATTTTCGCTTTCCTCAACCCAGACCAGTGGAGCCGAAACCACCCGACCCACGGGCGGTTTCACACAATTCCTCGACCTCGACCAAAGCCGCCTGCGCCACCGGGGCGACCACCAATTGGGCAATGCGCATGCCCCGGGTGATGGTGTAGGCGTCCTCTCCATGATTGATCAGCAGCACCCCCAACTCGCCCCGGTAATCGGAATCGATGGTGCCGGGGCTGTTCAGCACGGTGATGCCGTGCTTGACCGCCAGGCCGGAACGCGGCCGCACCTGGGCTTCGAAACCAGCCGGGATGGCGATGGCGAAGCCGCAGGGAATACGCACCCTTTTTCCCGCCCCCAGGGTGATGTCGGCGGGAATGCAGGCCATCAAGTCCAGGCCGGCGGCCTGGGCGCTTTCATAGCGCGGCAGCGGCAAGTCGGCGGCATGGGGCAGGCGTTGGACCTTCAGGGTGACAGCGTTGCTCATGGCTTTCCCTTCACGGAATCGGCGATCTTCCAGGCCAGGCGTTCGGCGACGTCGGCCTTGGCGATGCGCGGCCAGTCCTCGACCCCGCCTTGGGTGATCAGATGCACGGTGTTGAAGTCGCTGCCGAAGGTGCCGGACGACGGCGACACGTCGTTGGCGACGATCCAGTCGCAGCCCTTGCGCTCCAGCTTGGCCCGCGCGTGGGTCAGCAAATTCTCGGTCTCGGCGGCGAAGCCCACCACCAGACGCGGCCGCGCCGAGCCCTTTTCCGAAAGCGTCGCCAGGATGTCGGGATTGGCCGCCAGCTCGATGGCCGGCGGCGGACCGTTCGGGTCCTTCTTGCGCTTTTCCTTCGACGCGTTGGACACCGTCCAGTCGGCGACGGCGGCGGCGCAGACGGCGATGTCCACCGGCAGGCAGCCCAGCGCTGCGCCCAGCATCTCGCGGGCCGTTTCCACGTGCACCACCTTCATGTCGGGCGGGTCGGGCAGCTTTACCGGGCCGGTGATCAGCGTCACCTCGGCCCCCAGCCGGGCCAGGGCGCTGGCGATGGCGTGGCCCTGCTTGCCCGACGAGCGGTTGCCGATGAAACGCACCGGGTCGATGGGTTCGAAGGTGGGGCCGCTGGTCACCAGCGCCTTCAGCCCGCGCAACGGCCCCGAAGACAGCAGTCCTTCGACAGCGGCCAGGATCTCGGCCGGTTCGGCCATGCGGCCCAGGCCGCTTTCGCCTTCCGCCAGCATGCCGGCATTGGGACCGACCGCGTGCACGCCGCGTTCCTTCAACGTCGCCATGTTGGCCCGTGTCGCCGGATGCCCCCACATGCGGAAATTCATCGCCGGCGCCACCAGGATCGGCTTGTCGGTGACCAAAAGCGCGGTGGACGCCAGGTCGTCGGCCAGGCCATGGGCCATCTTGGCCAGAAGGTTGGCGGTGGCCGGCGCCACCACCACAAGGTCGCAATCGCGGGCCAGGGTGATGTGGCCGATCTCGTGCTCGTCGGTCAGGGAAAAGGTGTCGGCGAACACCTTGTTGCCCGACAGCGTCTGCACCGCAAGCGGCGTGACGAAGTTCTGGGCATTGGCGGTCATCACACAGCGGATGTCGGCGCCCCGGTCCTTCAACCGCCGGATCAGTTCCAGCGATTTATACGCGGCGATGCCACCCGAGATGACCAACAGGACGCGTCTTCCGTCAAGCACTGGAATACCCCACACATTCTACCCAAAAGCAAGTGTGGTTAACCTAGCGCTTCACAAGCGACCGCGCAAGTTTACTTGAGGACCAGCAGGATGCCCAGGATGGCGGCCAACACCCAAGGCAACCACGTGGTGGCGCGACGTCCGCCGCCTTCGCCACGCATGGCGCGGACCGTGTCGGGATGCAGCTTCAAGCCGCCATTCATCAGGTTGGAATAGGCCTTTTCGGTTTCCGCCAGCATGCGGGGCAGCCGTTCCAGGCTTTGCACCACGCCGACCACCCCGTCCTTGATCCGCGCCTGTGGCCCCAGATTCTGGAACATCCAGGTCTCGATCATCGGTCGGGCCATTTCCCACATGTTGACGCGGTTGTCCAAGGTGCGGCCGACGCCTTCGGCCACCAGCATGCTTTTTTGCAGCATCAGCAATTGGGGCTGGGTCTGCATGGAAAACTGCTCGGTGATCTGGAACAGCTGGCCCAGCAGGCGGGCGATGGAAATCTCGTGCAGCGGCTTGCCCATGATCGGCTCGGCGATGGAACGGCATGCCTGGGTGAAGTTGTCGACGTTCTGGTCGGCGGGCACGAAGCCGGCCTCGAAATGCACTTCCGCCACCCGGCGGTAATTGCCGTTCAGGAAACCCACCAGCATCTCGCCCAGGAAGCGTCGGGTCTTCAGGTCGACGCGGCCCATGATGCCGAAATCGACGGCCACCAGGTTGCCGTCCATATCCACGAACAGATTGCCCGGATGCATGTCGGCGTGGAAGAAGCCGTCGCGGAACACCATGTTGAAGAACGCCTCGGCGGCTTTCCTCAGCACTTCGTCGGGTTCGATGCCGGCTTGCTTGATGGCGTCCACCTCGTCCACCGGGATGCCGTGGACGCGTTCCAGCGTCATCATGCGCTGGCCGGTGCGTTGCCAGTCCACTTGCGGCACCCGGAAAGAGGTGTCGCCGGCGAAGTTCTCCGCCAGTTCGGCGGCGGCTGCCGCCTCGAAGCGCAGATCCATCTCCAACTGCACCGATTCGGCGAAGGTGTCGACGCTTTCCACCATGCGCAGACGGCGGAGCGACGGCTGGGTCAGCTCCACCCATTCGGCCAGCCAGCGCAGCAGGTCGATGTCCTTCTTGAAAGCGCGGTCGATGCCGGGGCGCAACACCTTGACCGCCACCTGCCGACCGTCCGAGGTGACGGCGAAATGCACCTGGGCGATGGAGGCCGCCGCCACCGGTTGGTCGTCGAACTCGGCATAGAAATCGGCCAACGGGCCGTCCAGTTCTTCCTCGATGATGGTCCGCGCCAGACTGGCCGGGAAGGGCGCCAGCCGGTCCTGCAGGTCGGACAGGTCAGCGGCCATTTCCTCGCCCAGCAAATCGGCGCGGGTGGACAACGCTTGGCCCAGCTTGATGAAGGTCGGCCCCAGTTCGGTCAACGCCGCCGCCAGACGCTGGCCGGGGCGGCCTTCGTGAACCGGCGGGCGGCCCAGGCGCATGACTTTCGACGCCAGGGTGGCGATGGGCAGGTCGACGACCGCCAAAGCGTCGTGGCGGGCCAGGACGCGGGCGATGGTGAACAGACGGTTGAGGTTGCGGATGGCGCGGATCATGGGCTACAGGCGCCAGCCGGAATGGATGGCGGCGATGCCGCCCGACAGATTGCGCACCTCGACGCGGGCAAAACCGGCGTCACGCACCATCTGGGCCATTTCTTCCTGGGGCGGGAACTTGCGGATGCTTTCCACCAGATACTGATAGGCCGCTTCGTCGCCGGCCACCATGGACCCCAGCTTGGGCAACACGTTGAACGAATAAAGGTCATAGAATTCGCGCAGGCCCGGCACCACCACCTTGGAAAATTCCAGGCACATGAAGCGCCCGCCCGGACGCAGCACCCGATACGCCTCGGCGATGGCGCGGTCCCAATGGGTGACGTTCCTCAGGCAAAAGGCGATGGTGTAACGATCCACCGAGCCATCGGGGATGGGCAGGGTCTCGGCGTTGCCGCACACCCAGTTGATCTGGCTGGTGACGTTACGGTCCACCGCGCGGTCGCGGCCGACCTTCAGCATTTCCTTGTTGATGTCGCAGACCAAGGCCGGGCCGCCGCCGCGCTTCTTCCAGCCGAAGGCGATGTCGCCGGTGCCGCCGCCCACGTCCAGCAGAACCTGATTGGCCTGTGGCCGCAGCCAGTCCAGGAAGTTGGACTTCCACAGACGATGCACGCCGGCACTCATCAGGTCGTTCATCAAATCGTACTTGCCGGCCACCGAATCGAAGACGCCGCGGACAAGCGAGACCTTCTCTTCCTCGCGCACGGTCTGGAAGCCGAAATGGGTGGTGGCGTTGGCTTGGCCAGGGGCCTGGCCGGGGCCTAGGGGCTGATCTTCATTCGTCATGGTGCGGCAGATTATCGCAAGCCGGCAGCACAGGCGAGAGCGGAGTTTTTGACTCGCTCCATGGCTTCGGGCAGCATGCCGCCATGCCCGAGCTTCCTGAAGTCGAAACCGTCGCCCGTGGACTGGCCGCTGTCTGGCCGGGACGGCGATTCGTCCGCGTGCTGGCGCGGCGTCCCGATTTGCGCAAGCCGCTGCCCCCGAACTTCGCCGAACGGCTGACCGGGCGGCGGGTGGAAGAGGTCGGTCGCCGCGCCAAATACCTGTTGGTGCGCCTGGATGACGGCACCACGTTGCTGGGCCATCTGGGCATGAGCGGCGCCATGGTCATCAGCCAGGGCAGGAACGAGCCTCCGGGTCTCCACGACCACATCGAGTTCGTCACCGACGAAGGGATCATGGTCACCTATCGCGACCCCAGGCGCTTCGGCCTGATGGATTTGACCGACAGCCCGCAAATCCATCCGCTGTTGGCCCATTTGGGGCCGGAACCCTTGGGCGACGGCTTCCACGAAGCCGCCCTGGCTGCTGCCCTGGACGGCAAGGCTGCGCCCATCAAGGCGGCGCTTTTGGACCAAACCGTCGTCGCCGGTTTGGGCAACATCTATGTGTCGGAAAGCCTGCACCTTGCGGGCATCGCCCCGACGCGGCCGGCGAAAAGCCTGAAGAAGGCGGAAATCGCCAAGCTGGTCCCCGCCATCCGCGCCGTCTTGGAACGCGCCATCGCCGCCGGCGGATCGTCTTTGAAGGATCACGTGCGCCCGGACGGGGAACTGGGGTATTTCCAGCATTCCTTCACTGTCTACGACCGTGAAGGGCAACCCTGCCCGGATTGCGATTGCGACCTGGGCAAGACCGGGGGAATCAAGCGTATCGTGCAAAGTGGCCGATCCACTTTCTTCTGTGCCAAGAAACAGCGTTGATGGTATAGCCCTTGATCACCATGCGGACATTGACTTCCCTTCTCGGCGCCTTCGCCCTGGCTGTGCTGCTGATCGGCGGCGCCGCGCGGGCGCAGGGTTTCCTGACCGCTTACGAGGACCTGCCTCTGGCCCCCGGCTTGGCCGAGGTCGCCGGTTCCGGCCTGTCCTTCGACACCCCCGGCGGCCGTATCGTCGAGGCCTATGCCCGGGGACAGGGCAAGTCCGCCGACATCCTGGCCTTCTATGCCGCCACCCTGCCCCAACTGGGCTGGGCCAAGGCGGGGCCGGCCGAGTTCCGTCGCGACGACGAAACCCTGAAGCTGGCCATCGAAACCCAGGGGCGCGACTTGGTGGTGCATTTCACCATCGCGCCCGAATAACCACCCAATTCCAACCACGAGGCTTTCCCATGCCCTATGAAAACATCACGGTCGAGACCCGCGGCCAGGTTGGCCTGATCACCCTGAACCGTCCCAAGGCCCTGAACGCGCTGTGTGCCGCCCTGATCAAGGAACTGGGCGCCGCGCTGGATGCCTTCGAGGCCGATTCGGAAATCGGTTGCGTCGTCCTGACCGGCTCGGAAAAGGCATTCGCCGCAGGCGCCGACATCAAGGAAATGCAGTCCAAGACCTACATGGACGCCTATCTGGCCGACTTCATCACCAACGGCTGGGAACGCATCACCACCTGCCGTAAGCCGATCATCGCCGCGGTGGCCGGCTACGCCCTGGGCGGCGGCTGCGAAGTGGCGATGATGTGCGACTTCATCCTGGCCGCCGACACCGCCAAGTTCGGCCAGCCGGAAATCACCATCGGCACCATCCCGGGCGCCGGCGGCACCCAGCGCCTGACCCGCGCCGTGGGCAAGTCGAAGGCCATGGAAATGTGCCTGACCGGCCGCATGATGGACGCCGCCGAGGCCGAACGCGCTGGCCTGGTCAGCCGGGTGATCCCCGCCGCCGATCTGCTGGAAGAAGCCCTGAAGGTCGCCGAGCGCATCGCGTCCATGAGCCGCCCGGTGGTCATGCTGGCGAAAGAATCGGTGAACGCCGCCTTCGAAACCACCCTGACCCAGGGCATCAAGTTCGAACGCCGTCTGTTCCATTCCACCTTCGCCTGCGAAGATCAGAAGGAAGGCATGGCCGCCTTCGCCGAAAAGCGCAGCCCGGTGTTCAAGAACCGCTAATGCCCGCCAACCTTTGAGCTGACGTGTTGGCCGGTATCCTGCCGCCATTGCGGCGGCGGCCAAGCAGGCGGAGCCTGCGCCCGGCGAGGGGCAATACAACCGGTCAATTCATTGGCCGGTTGGTATAAGTCGCAAAAAGGCCCGCCGGGGAAATCCGGCGGGCCTTATGTTTTCGGCGCCCCGCTGCATTTTCAAGGGCGGCCTGTCACTCGTCTTCCTTGCCGATCTTTTCCAGGATCGGCCAAAATTCCAGGAACAACGCCGACTTTTCAGCGTTGTCGCGCCCCCCCTGGTCGGGATGGAAGGCGCGGGCGAAAGCCCGCTTGGCGTCGCGAAAACGTGTGTCGATGGCGGCGTTCAGCGCGGCGTTGGTGCCCGGCCGCGCCTTGGCCACCGCCAGGGCGTCCTTCAACACCTCGATCTTGTTGGCCGCCAGATGGGCTTCCATCTCGGCCCGTTCCGCCCGCTGCAACAAGGCTTCGGCCCGGGCTTGCCAATCCGTGTCGGGACGGGGGGGCGGCGCGGTGACCACCGGGGCCGGCGGTTCCGACGGCAGGGTCATGGGCGCCGATGACGCCGACAAAGCGGCCACGTCCTTGCGGGCTTGTTCCAGTTGGCGTTCCAAATCGGCGATACGGCGCGAAGAATCGAGGCGCAGCCGTGCCAGTTCCAGCCGTTGTTCCTCGGCCTGGCGGGCAAGGTCGACGTCCTGGGGGGGCGCCGATTCCAGCGGGATTTCCGCCTTGCGCCGTTCCTCGGCCATTTCCACCTTCAATTGCTCCGCCACCGCGCCGGCCATGCGGGCGGCGTCGCGGGCGACCTCCAATTCCTGCCGCCACTGCTCCTGCAGCCGCATTTGGGCTTGGCGTTCCTGTTCCGCGTGTTCCGCCTGCTCGCGCAGCGCCGACAAGGAATCGATCTGTTGGCGGGCCTGGTCCAGTTCCTGGCGCAGCCCGTCCAGCAAGCTTTCGCTGGCCGCCTGAACCGCCTGGGCTTCCTGCGCCTTGGCCCGTTGCGCCTGGGCCTCGACGCGGCTTTGCTCGGCTTGGTGACGCAGGTCTTCCAACCCGGCTTCCAGCTTGGCCTGGGCCTTGCGCTGGGCCGCCAGTTCGCCTTCCAAGTCGGCGGCATGTCCTTGCGACAGGGCCAACTCGCCCAGCAGGGCGGTCACCTCGTCTTCCTTGTCCTTGCGGGCCGCCCGTTCGCCGACCAGTTCCAGATGCAGTTCTTCCAGCTTGGCCCTGGCCTCTTCCAGTTCGGCGGCCAAGGCGTGATGAACCCCGGCATATTCGCCGGCATGGCGGATTTCCTGCTGTGCCTGGGCCTGCTCGAACCGTTCCAGCCATTGTGCCAGCTCCAGCTTGTGTTGCTGGCGCAGGCCGTCCACTTCCTCGGCGTGGCTTTCTTCCTGCTCGGTCAGACGCAACTTCAGGTCGGCGATCTGGCGGCGGGCGTCGCTCAGCGACCACTCGCCGGCCG
>JAIWOG010000229.1 GCA_020217035.1 Magnetospirillum sp.
TGCGGGTCTCGGCCAGTTCCTCGGCGTGACGCACCCGCAGGGCGGCCAGTTCCGCCTGATGGGTCTGGGACGCCCCTTGCAAGGCCGCCTGCTTCTCCGCCTCGGCCTGGTCCAGACGCTGGGTCAAGGCTTCCAGCTTGGTGGCGGCCTCGGCCCGCAAATCCTCGCGCAGTCGTGCCAGTTCGGCCTCGGCCTGCTGGCGGGCATTGTCCAGTTCGGCCCGCAGGTCGGCTTCGGTCGCGGCGAACCGGGTCTCGGTTTCGGCCAATGCAAGTGCCGCCCGTTCGGCCGCCTCGTTCAGACGGTCGCGCAATTCATCGGCGTGCACCTGCTGGGCATAGGCCAAGTCGCCTTCCAACTGGGTGACGCGGGCCAGGGCGGCGTCCAGGTCCGACTGGGTTTCGTCACGGCCGGCTTGCCGCGCCTTCCGCAATTCGGACTGATAGACCCGCTGGAAGTCGTCCACCAGCTTTTCCAGTTGTTCGACCCGTTGGCGCTTGCGTTCGACCTCGTCGCGCATGCGGCCCATCTCGGCCTCGGCCTCGGCCATGAACTCGGCCCGCAGGCCGGCGACGGAACGTTGGTGCGCCGCTTCGATCTCCTGGACCAGGCGGTCGTGGGCCTGCTTCTGCTCGGCCATGGCGTGGCCGTGGCTTTCGTGCAGGCGCTCCAGCTCGATCTCGTAATTGTCCAACAGCCGCGACACGTGGGCGGCATCCTTGACGTTGCGCTTGCGCCCACCGGCCCGCCACATCCAATAGCGCAGGTTCTGCCCCAGCTTGCCGGACTTGTCGGCTTCCGCCACCTTGTCCGCGGACACGCCAGCGCGCCCCCCCAACAGACGCTCGGTCAGCGCCATGGTGGCATTCAGGTCCAGCTCGCGGTCGCGGTCGTTGTCGCTCATAAGGTGAAGAATGCCAGGAGTGACAGTGTTGGAAAAGCCGTAAACCTGTGCGTTGTAACGGCTTTTCAGGCGGCGCTTGCGGGGAATGCGCCAGGGTCTATACTGCCCCCTTCACGTCTACCCATTTCCCAGGGGCGTTTGCCATGAAGGGCGAAGTCAAGAAGGTCGTGCTGGCGTATTCCGGCGGCCTGGATACCTCGATCATCCTGCGCTGGTTGCAGGACCAATATCAATGCGAAGTGGTGACCTTCACCGCCGACCTCGGCCAGGGCGAGGAGTTGGAGCCCGCCCGCAAGAAGGCCGAGATGATGGGCATCAAGCCCGAGAACATCTTCATCGACGACCTGCGCGAGGAATTCGTCCGCGACTTCGTCTTCCCCATGTTCCGCGCCAACGCGCTGTACGAGGGCGTGTACCTGTTGGGCACCTCGATCGCCCGTCCGCTGATTTCCAAGCGCCAGATCGAGATCGCCAACCAGGTGGGCGCCGACGCCGTTTCCCATGGCGCCACCGGCAAGGGCAACGACCAGGTGCGCTTCGAGATGGGCTATTACGCGCTGAAGCCCGACATCAAGGTGATCGCGCCCTGGCGTCTGTGGGACCTGACCAGCCGCACCAAGCTGCTGGACTTCGCCGAGAAGCACCAGATTCCCATCGCCAAGGACAAGCGCGGCGAGGCGCCTTATTCCACCGACGCCAACCTGCTGCACATTTCCTATGAAGGCAAGGCCCTGGAAGACCCCTGGGTCGAACCTGACGAGGACATGTTCACCCGCTCGGTCAGCCCGGAAAACGCCCCCAACAAGCCCACCTATGTGGAAATCGAGTTCGAGCGTGGCGACGCGGTCGCCATCGACGGCGTGCGCCTGAGCCCGGCGCAGATTCTCACCAAGCTGAACGAACTGGGCGGCGCCAACGGCATCGGCCGCCTGGACCTGGTGGAAAACCGCTTCGTCGGCATGAAGAGCCGCGGCGTCTACGAGACCCCCGGAGGTTCCGTCCTGATCGTCGCCCACCGCGCCATCGAAAGCATCACGCTGGACCGTGGCGAGGCGCATCTGAAGGACGACATCATGCCGCGCTACGCCGAGCTGATCTATAACGGCTTCTGGTTCAGCCCGGAACGCATCGCGCTTCAGCAGATGATCGACCACATCAGCCAGAACGTCACCGGCGTGGTGCGCTTGAAGCTGTACAAGGGTGTGGCCAGCGTCGTCGGCCGCAAGTCGGAAAAGTCGCTGTACCGTCTGGACTACGTCACCTTCGAGGAAGACAGCGTCTATGACCAGCGCGACGCCCAGGGCTTCATCAAGCTGAACGCGCTGCGCATGCGTCTGGCCAAGATGGCCCGCGGGTAAGTCGGCTGCTTTGCCGAAAAGGCCCCGGAGCGATCCGGGGCCTTTTTTGTTGGTTGGGTTCCGGGCTATTCTGGCGTGGGCTTAACGGACGACCATTCAAGATGTTTGACCACAAGTTGCCGCACGGCGTTGAAGAATTGCCGGATTCCGTTGGGACCACCGGGGACGGGTTTCGCGTGGTCTCCTTGTTCTCGGGCTGCGGCGGCATGGATCTGGGCTTTCGCGGCGGCTTCAAGTTCCTGGGCAACGATTATCGCCGCCTGCCGTTCGACATCACTTGGGCCAACGACGTCAACGCCGCCGCCTGCCGGTCCTATCGCCGCAATATCGGCGGCCATGTGGTTCACGGCGACATCTGGCAGGTGATGGAAACCATGCCGCCCCACGCTGACGTCGTCATCGGCGGTTTTCCCTGCCAGGACATCTCGGTCAATGGCAAGGGGGCGGGGCTGGCCGGCAAGCGGTCTGGTCTGTATCGGGCCATGGTCGAGGTGGTCGGGCGCCTGAAGCCCCGCGTCTTCGTCGCCGAGAACGTCAAGGGATTGCTGATGCGCCCACATCAAGACGCCTTGCGGCAAGTGCTGTCGGATTTCGCTTCCCTGGGCTACCACGTTCAGTACCAGCTTTATCATGCCGTCCAATTCGGCGTTCCCCAAACCCGCGATCGGGTGTTCATCGTCGGCACCTTGCCCGACATCCAGTTTCGGCCGCCAAACCCAATGGACACCAAGCCGGTTTCCGCCCGCCAAGCCATCCACGACCTGGCCCACCTGGCGGAAGACCCGGCCATCAACCATGTGTGGAGCCGAGCCAACCGCAGCCCCGAACAGGGGGACCGCCGTCTGGTCGCCGACCGTCCCGGCTACACCATCCGCGCCGAATGCCACGGCAACATCCAGTGGCATTACGACAACCCGCGCCGCATCTCGATGCGTGAGGCGGCGCGGCTGCAATCCTTTCCCGACGACTTCATCTTCGACGCCAAGCTGCGCGAGACCGAGCGTCAGGTCGGCAACGCGGTGCCGCCGGTTCTGGCCTGGCACGTCGCCAAGGCTGTCGCCGACAGCTTGAAACGGTAATTTCGATGCCTCCCTGTAACGAAGACACCGAGACCTTCGAAGCGGCCTTGGATCAAATCACCGCCGTCCTGAAAGCCGAGATCGGCAAACGGCCTCTGAAAGACGCGAAGGTGTTCGAGAACCGGGTGCGCGAGGTGGCGGCCCACGTGCTGGGGGCCGAGACCATCGATTTCGATCCGGCGGCGCAAGCCTTTCCCGACATCGCCATCGGCCGTTTCGGCATCGAGGTCAAGTTCACCACCGCCGATTCCTGGCGTTCGGTGGCCAACAGCGTGCTGGAGACCAACCGGGTCCAATCGGTCGAGCGCATCTATCTGGTCTTCGGCAAGATGGGCGGTACCCCCGACGTCAAATGGGCGGCTTATGACCAGTGCGTCATGCATGTCCGCACTTCGCACGTGCCGCGCTTCGAGGTGGAAATCGGTACCGACCGCCCGCTCTTTGACAAAATGGGCGTCACCTACGACGAGTTCCGTGCCAAGGAAATGCACGAGAAGATGCGCCATATCCGCGATTACGCACGCGGCCGACTTCGTGACGGCGAGCGCTTGTGGTGGCTTGAGGATTCTCCGGAAGTAAGGCTTTTCACCGAGTTGAGCCATGCCGAAAAGCAACGCCTGCGCGGCGAAGCTATCTTGCTTCATCCACAGATCGTCGGCACAGGACGGGACCGGGAAAAGTATGGCGCTGTCGCCTTGTTCATGCTGACCTATTACGGCGTGCTGTGTCACCAGACACGGGACATGTTTTCCGCCGGCAGCGTTGTCGGCCAAGCAAGAGGCGGGCTTTACGTCGAACGCATGCTGAAGCGTATGGAGCCTGATTTGCGGGCGGCGGCGGCTCGTATGGAAGACGCCTTGTTCGAGGAATATTGGGGCCAGTCGGTGCCGCCGGAAAACCGGATCGCCGAATGGCTGAAGCGGGCGGACAAGGAAGCCAAGGGCTGGGTGCCGTCCAAGGCGTTGTTCCGCAAGTAGCTCCCTATTTCCGCCGCCACTCTTGCTGCAACTGGTCCAGCACCGCCACAGCGTCGGTGCAGCCGTGCAGCATGGGGCCGCCAGGGGCGGCTTTCAGGTTGGGGCCTTGCCCGCAATGGGCCAGGCAGGGCGACAGGCGGACGTCCCAAGCCAGGTTGCGCCGGGCGATTTCGGCTTTCAGGGCGGCGGCCAAATCCAGGCTGCCGGAGCCGGCGCACGACCCGGCGCCCATGCGGCGGTTGGCGCAGACGTTCAGGGTTGGATTCATGCGCGGCCGGCCAGACGGGTCAAAAGCTTGCGGCTTTCGTCGAGAATAAGCACCGACGACGCCACGGCGAAGGCCAGCAGCCAGTCGGCGGCGGACAGCCCCACGGTGTGGAACAGCACCTGCGCCGGCCCCCAATGCACCGCCACCACTTGCAGGGCCAGCACGCCGGCCAAGGCCGCCCACAGCTTGCCATTCTGGAACAGGTGCGGGCCGAAGGCCGAACGGTTGCCGACGCGGGCGTTGAAGATGTTGAAGAACTGGAACAGCACGAAGGTGGTGAAGGCCAAGGTGCGGGCCCGGTCAAGGTCGCCTTGGGCTTGCGCCCACCACAGCACCCCCAGCGTTCCCACCGTCATGGTGCCGCCGTAAGCCAACAGGCGACCCAGGCGCTGCAACGGCAAGATGGGGTGCGACCGCGGCTTGGGCTTTTCCTCCATCAGGCCCGACCGCGCCGGGTCGAAGGCCAAGGCCATGGCCGGCGGGCCGTCCATGATGATGTTGACCCACAGGATCTGGATGGCGTGGAACGGGCTGATCAGCCCCAGGAAGGGGGCCAGGAACACCGATAGCAGGGCGCCGATATTGGTGGACAGCTGGAAGCGGACGAACTTGACGATGTTGTCGGTGATGGTGCGGCCTTCGCGCACCGCACGCACGATCAGGGCGAAATCGTCGTCAGTCAACACCATGGCGGCGGCTTCGCGGGTGACGTCGCTGCCGGTGCGGCCCATGGCGATGCCGATATCGGCCCGCTTCAAGGCGGCGGCGTCGTTGACCCCGTCGCCGGTCATCGCCGCCACGTGACCCTTGGCCTGAAGGGCGGCGACGATACGCACCTTGTGTTCGGGGGCGACGCGGGCGAACACCGCCACCTGTTCAACCTTTTCCTCCAGTTGGGAATCGTCCAGGCGGTCCAGCTCGGCACCGGTCAGCACCGCGCCTTCCAGCCCCAGCAGACGGCCGATGGCGGCGGCGGTGACCTTGTGGTCGCCGGTGATCATCTTGACCCCGATGCCGGCCTGACGGCAGGCGGCGACGGCGTCGCGCGCCGTCGGGCGCGGTGGGTCCATCAATCCGACCAAAGCGGTCAGGGTCAGGTTTCGAGCGGCGGCGCGAGGGTCGGCCAAGGCGCTTTCATCCACCCGGGCTTCCGCCAGGGCCAGCACCCGCAGGGCCTGGCCGGCCATGTGCTCGACCTCGTCCAGCAGCCGCTGGCGCCCATCCGGATCAAGCGGCCGCTCATCGTCTTCCAGGGCGACGCTGCCGCACAAATCCAGCAAGGCCCCAGGCGCCCCCTTGGCCAACAGGCGCAGCCCGTCCGGTGCCCGGTGAATGGTGAGCATGAATTTGTGCGCGGAATCGAAGGGCAACTCGGCCACACGCGGCCAATCGTCGGCCACACCCGCCTTGGCTGCCAGGGCCAGCAGCGCCCCTTCGGTGGGATCGCCCACCAGGGTGCCGTCGGCGCCGACATGGGAATCGTTGCACAGCTTCGCGGCCCGCAAGGCCGGGCGCAGATCGGGCAAAGCCCCGCCGTCGACAGCGGAAACCGTGCCGTCGGCGCCATAGCCGTCGCCGCTGACGGCGAAACGCCGCCCCATGGCCCAGCCGGCCCGCGCCGTCATCTGGTTCAAGGTCAGGGTGCCGGTTTTGTCGGAACAGATGATGGTGGTCGACCCCAAGGTCTCGACCGCCGCCAGACGTTTGACGATGGCGCCTTGGCGGGCCATGCGGTACATGCCGATGGCAAGCGTCACGGTGACCACCGCCGGCAGGCCCTCGGGGATGGCGGCCACCGCCAGGGCGACGGCGTTCAGCACGGTTTCCGTCCAAGGCTGGCCCCGCAGCAATCCGACCACCAGGATCATCCCGACCACCACGCCCGCGATGGCGGCGAGACGACGGCCCAGAGTATCCAGCCGTTCCTGCAACGGAGTGCGGCCATCCTGGGCTTCGGCCAGCATGCCGGCGATGCGGCCCATTTCGGTGGTCGGACCGGTGGCGGTCACCAGCATCTCGCCGCGTCCGCGTGTCACCACCGTGTTCATGAAGGCCAGGTTGGCGCGTTCCGCCAACGGCGTGTCGTGGTCGTGCACGCGACCATGATCCTTGGCCACCACCACCGATTCGCCGGTCAGGCTGCTTTCGTCGATTTCGAGGCCATGGCTGGCCACCAGGCGACCGTCGGCGGGGACCCGGTCGCCGGCTTCGATCAGAACCAGATCGCCGGGGACCAGGCTTTCGGCGGGAATTTCCAACTTGGCGCCGCCGCGCCGCACCCTTGATTGCGGCGCCAGCATGGATTTCAGCGCTTCCAGGATGCGTTCGGCGCGGTATTCCTGGTGGAAGCCCAAGGCCGCGTTGAACACCACCACCGAGAAGATCACCAGCATGTCGGTGGTGTCGCCGATGAAGCCGGCCAGCAGGCCGGCCCCCAGCAGGACCAGGGTCAACAGGCTTTGAAACTGTTCGGCCAGCATCCTGATCTTGGAGCGGGCCTGCTTTTCCGGCAGATTGTTGGGGCCGTGCAGGTCAAGCCGCCGCGCCGCCTCGTCGGCGGCGAGCCCCGCCTGGGCGTGGGTCCCCAGCCGATCCGAGGTCTCCTCGGCGCTCAGTCCGTGCCAGGACACTGGCGTGTTCATTACCCCGTCTCCCCATGGCTTCTGCCACCAGCATAAGCGCACATGGGCGGCGTTCAACCCGCAAGGAGGATTATTGCTGCGTGGTGGTGAGCCCCATCTGCGACGCGGCGACCACGGCGCGGGTGCGGTTGTTGACGTTCAGCGCCTTCAAGATGGCGGTGACGTGCAGTTTCACCGTGCCTTCGGCCAGTTCCAGGATGCGGGCGATTTCCTTGTTGGACTTGCCTTCGCCCAGCAGCCCCAGCACCTCGCGCTGGCGCGGCGTCAGGATGGACATGGCCTGCTCGACCACCGCCGGATTGAGGCCGTCGCCACGCGGCGCCGAGCGTTCGATCAAGGCCGGCGGCAAATAGACGCCCCCCGACAACACCAGCTTCAAGGCCGATAACATGACCCGGCTGGACGAGGTCTTGGGAATGTAGCCTGCCGCCCCCAGTTCCACCGCCTGCAACACCGAACGGCGGTCGTCGGCGGCCGACAGCACCACCATGGGCACGTCCTGGGGCAGGGCGCTGCGCAGACGCGGCAAGCCCTCGTCCCAAGCGGCGCCGGGCATGTTGAGGTCGATCAGCACGATTTCGATGTCGTGGTGCTTGGCCACCGCATCGAAAGCCTGGGAGAAATCACCCGCCTCGATGATTTCGACATTATCCTCAAGTTGACCCAGAACGTGTCGCAATCCTTCGCGGAACAGTTCGTGATCATCAGCGATCAAGATTTTCATGGCACTCGACAACCCCATCCATCGGCGGCCCAGAAGACGCACCCCCGCGCCCGCCGCCTTACGCTAGATAAACGCGCCGACGCAAGACGGCACGTGACGCGTTCGCACCCAACCGGAACGCGCTCACCCCCTGACCATGAATACTAGCACCAAAATCATACCTTTGTCGCAAGCTTATCAGTCCTAATTATCAAAAATACATCTTGCAGGCATCAACCGTCGCACTTCCCAGGGAGGCCCGCCCGTCCGGCATACCCGTCCTGATAGACCCGTCCCACCACCTGGGGTGTCCTGGCGACCCTCGTTGGGGTGGGCTGCTTGAACGGGTTCAATATTGCTGCGGAAACAAGGGTTTTTGACGTTTTCAAGACTGGATTCGCGCAGACAGGTGTGCGATATGGTTTCGCGTTCGAATTCGGGCGGAAGCAACGATCCGCCGCTGAAATCCCACTGGAGGAAACGATGACTATCCGCGTCGGCATCAACGGCTTCGGCCGTATCGGTCGCATGGTGTTCCGCGCCGTGACCAAGGAATTCCCGGAAATCGAGATCGTCGGCATCAACGACCTGCTGGATCCCGAATACCTGGCCTACATGCTGAAGTACGACTCGGTGCACGGCCGTTTCCCCGGCGAGATCGCCGTCGAAGGCGACATCATGACCGTCAACGGCAAGCCCATCCTGCTGACCCAGGTCAAGGACCCGGCCGAACTGAAGTGGGGCGAGCTGGACGTGGACGTGGTGATCGAGGCCACCGGCCTGTTCCTGACCACCGAATCCTGCGAGAAGCACCTGAAGGCCGGTGCCAAGAAGGTGGTGCAATCGGCACCGTCCAAGGACGACACGCCCATGTTCGTCTATGGCGTCAACCACACCAAGTATGCCGGCGAAGCCATCGTGTCGGCCGCGTCGTGCACCACCAACTGCCTGGCCCCGGTGGCCAAGGTCCTGCATGACACCTGGGGCGTCAAGCGCGGCCTGATGAGCACCGTGCACGCCGCCACCGCCACCCAGAAGACCGTCGACGGCCCGTCGTCCAAGGATTGGCGCGGTGGCCGCGGCATCCTGGAAAACATCATCCCGTCCTCCACCGGCGCCGCCAAGGCGGTGGGCAAGGTGATCCCGGAACTGAACAAGAAGCTGACCGGCATGTCGTTCCGCGTCCCCACCTCGGACGTCTCGGTGGTCGACCTGACCGTCGAACTGGAAAAGCCCGCCACCTACGAGGAAATCTGCGCCGCCATGAAGGCCGCCTCGGAAGGCGCCTTGAAGGGCGTTCTGGGCTACACCAACGAAAAGGTGGTCAGCACCGATTTCCGTGGCTGCCCGCTGCCGTCCATCTTCGACGCCGAAGCCGGCATCGCGCTGGACACCACCTTCGTCAAGGTGGTCACCTGGTACGACAACGAATACGGCTATACCTGCAACATGCTGAAGTTCGTTCAGCACGTCGCCAAGAACTAAGAGCCGAGCAAGGGCCCGTTCCACCCCGGAACGGGCCCTTTTTGCATCTGCGCGACGCGGCCCGTGCCGGGCCCGCTCAGACACCGCGCAGGCTTGACTTTGCAATCTGCGCCCGTGCCGGGCCCGCTCAGACGCCGCGCGGGCTTCATCACACCAACAAAGGGGAGACCACCCATGTTTCGCACCATCGACGCTTTCGACGTCAAGGGTAAGCGCGTCCTGGTTCGCGCCGACCTCAACGTGCCGTCCAAGGACGGCAAGGTCACCGACACCACTCGCATCGACCGATCGGCGGCCACCTTGAAGGAACTGGCCGAACGCGGCGCCAAGGTCGTGGTGCTGACCCATTTCGGCCGCCCCAAGGGCCGCGAGGACAAGTATTCCCAGAAGCTGCTGGTCGAACCGCTGGCCAAGGCGGTGGGCAAGTCGGTGGCCTGGGCCGATGACTGCGTCGGCGAAGCCGCCGAGAAGGTCATCGCCGGGTTGAAGGACGGCGACATCGCGCTGCTGGAAAACGTCCGCTTCCATCCGGAAGAGGAAAAGAACGACCCGGCCTTCGCCAAGTCGCTGGCGGCGCTGGGCGACCTTTACGTCAACGACGCGTTCTCGACCGCGCATCGGGCGCATGCCAGCACCGAAGGTCTGGCCCATCTGCTGCCGGCGGCCGCCGGCCGTCTGATGCAGGCCGAGCTGGAAGCCCTGGCCAAGGCGCTGGGCACCCCGGAAAAGCCGGTGGCCGCCGTGGTCGGCGGTGCCAAGGTGTCCACCAAGCTGGACCTTTTGGGCAATCTGGTCAGCCGCGTCGATTACCTGATCATCGGCGGCGGCATGGCCAACACCTTCTTGTTCGCTCAAGGCAAGAACGTCGGCAAGTCCTTGTGCGAAAAAGAGATGGCCGACACCGCCCGCGAAATCTTGGAAAAGGCCAAGGCCGCCAAGTGCCACATCGTGTTGCCGGTTGACGCCGTGGTGGCGGCCGAGTTCGCCGAAAACGCCGCCAACGAGGTGGTGTCCGTCGACGCGGTGCCCGCCGACATGATGATCCTGGACGCCGGCCCGGCCAGCGCCGAGGCCATCATCGACCGTCTGGGCGGCTGCAAGACCCTGGTGTGGAACGGCCCGCTCGGCGCCTTCGAGATCAACCCCTTCGACAAGGCCACCAACGCCGTGGCGCAAGCCGCCGCCGAACGCACCAAGCAGGGCAAGTTGCTGACCGTGGCGGGCGGCGGCGACACCGTCGCCGCCCTGGCCAAGGCCGGCGTGGACGAAGCGTTCTCGTACGTGTCCACCGCCGGCGGCGCCTTCCTGGAATGGCTGGAAGGCAAGACCCTGCCGGGCGTCGCCGCCCTGGAGATCAAGCCGTCGGGCGGTTGCGGCTGCGGCCACAGCCACTAAAAACGAAATCGTCAACGAAACGGCCGGGGTGATCCCGGCCGTTTTTCATTGCGTCAGCGTCATCAGGATTTCCGCGTACCAGGCGCAGTTCAGGCCCAGGGCTTCGTCCACCACCAGGTCGCGGGCGACGTCCAACCGCGCAGAATGGATGCCCAGCAAGGTCCAGGGCAGGTCGCCATGGGCGGGGTTGGGCTGGGCGGTGCGCATCACCACCGGGGCGCCGCTGGTGCCGCGATGGGTGCGGGCGTCGGTGAGGAAATAGCCCTCGCCCTGGAAACGCAGGCCGAAGGACGAGGCGACGATAGCCTGGCGGACCACCGGCATGTGGTGCAGCCAGTCATGAAAGCCCAAAGGAAAGCCGACCACCAGCAGCGACGTCCCCACTTCCACCTGCTCGCAATTCCCCGGAAGGTGGTCCGGGGTGAAGGCGCGGTACAGCGTCGTCGCCGGAAGCGCGGCGCGATGGATTTCCACCACCGCCACGTCGATGGCGCCGGCCGAATCCTTGCCCTGGCGCCACACCGCCCGACCGTTGCGGTAAAGCGGCATGGAAAAGCCGGTGGAAGAGGCCAGGTTGTTCACGTCCACATGCAGCTTGATCTCGATGCGGTCGGGAAAATGCCCGGCGTTGTCGTCGCGCAGCACATGGCACGAGGTCACCAGGAACAGGCGCTCGCCACGGGCGAAGAAAAAACCGCTGGCATTGGTCAGGCCGTTGCCGCCGATGAAGGTGTCGACGCGGGCGGCGGTCAACAACAGGGATTCGATCATTTTCGCCGCTCCGAGAAATGGGCATTCCCGGACTATAGGCTATTTCGCCCCGTGGTCTGGGTTAATTGCGCCACCGCGTCCCACACCCGATCCGGGCTGATCTCGGCCACACAGGGAAAGGCATCGGCCCGTGACGCCCGTTTCGGGCATACCCACAGGCAGTGGTAACAGTCCATCTCCTGGTTCAGGAACACCGATCCGGCAGGTGCGATCTGGGGCGGGTAGGGCACGAAACTGCCGTAATGGCCGCCGCCGGCCAAAAGTACGGTGGGGGCGCCCACCCCCAGGGCCAGATGGCCGGGACCGGTGTCGTTGGTGACCACGCAGGCCGCGTGCTTCAAGACGTCCACCAGTTGCCCCAGCTTCAGGCTGGTGATGGTGTCGATGGCGTTCGGATGTTTCAGACCAGCGATGGCCGGCTTGGCGAAGGCTTCCTGGGCCGCGCCGACGAACACCACCCGCAGGCCGGCTTCCAGGCATTTCCTGGCCACCGCCAGGAAATTGTCGAAGGGCCAGCGCCGGCCGGGTTCGTTGGAGCCGAAATTCATCACCACATAGGGGGCGCCGGCGGGCAAGGGCGGCGGCTGGTCGCGCCAGGGAATGGCCGGCACCTGGGGCGGATGGGGGCGCCCGGTCAGTTCCGACAAAAAGGTGAAATGGCGCAGCCCTTCATGGGTGGGATAAGGGCCGGTGTCGATGATCTTGGTGGCGCGATCCAGATACCAGGCATATTCGGCACGGGTGCGGTCGGTGATGAACGGCTTGCAGACGACGCGCTGGTCGGCGCGGCTGTGCCAGACCAGGGTGTCGGCGGTCATCACCTTGCGCATGAACATGTCGCAAATGGCGGTCTTGAAGCCCTGGCGCCGTATCCACAGCGAAATCTTCAGCCGATAGCGCCACTTCTTTTCATAGGCGTGTTCGTCGATGGCGACGAAGTTGAAGCCGGGGAAAACCTGGTCGGCCAAACCTTTCCACGAATTGCAGCCCAGAACCGTGATGTCGGCTTTGTCCACCCCCAAGGCCGCCGGGTAATGTTCCAGCGCTTGACGGAACATCACCATGTCACCGATGCCGTCCATGCGCACTACGACGACGCCCTTCTTCACCTTGGGCGCTGTCCACAGGGCGACCAGGGCGTCGATGGGGCGGAACAGCCACCAGCGGCGACGCATGCCACGCGGAAACAGGATGGAGGACAGGCTGGGCATCAGATCCCCCGGGCGATCAGGTCGCGCACGGCGCCCAGGACCACGTCGGGGTCCAAGGCGGCGACGCAAGGGTACATGCCGTCTTCGGGGGGGAACCAGCACGCCCCCAGGCAGCCCTGGCACTCCATGGGCTGGTAAAGCACATGCATGTTGGCCGGGCTGATTTCCGGGGCATAAGGCACGATCTCGCCCACATAGGCGGCCGAGGCCAGGCAAAGCGTCGGCACCCCCAGGGCGACGGCCAGGTGCATGCAGGCGGTGTCGACGCTGACCACGCCCCTGGCCCCGCGTAGGATTCCGGCCAACTGGGCGAAGGGCGCACCTTCGAATTCCACGTTGGGCAGGTCCAGCAGGCGCTTGAATTCGGGATTCTTGTCCAAGTCGCTGGGATGGCCGGCCAGTTTGATCCGCCAGTTGGCGGGCGCCTGGCCGATGATCAGTTCCCATAGGTCGGGCGGGCTTTGCTTCAGCTTGACCGCCGAAAACGGCTGCAACACCAAGGTGGGGGCGGGCAAGGCCGCCGGCTCGGGCAATTGCGAGGCGGGCAAGGCCACCAAGGGCGGCGGCGTCTGGCGGCCGGTCAGGAAATCGGCGAAGCCGGCCCAACGCAACACCTTGTCGGTGTGCGGCGGCCCTGACTGGTAAAGACGGGTGTAAAGGGCGCGGTTGGCGGCCAAGCTTTTGGCGTGCCGTTCGGACGGACGCGGCTCCATGGCGAAGGCTTGCGGGGCGGCGGCCGCCTCGACCAGGGCTTCGTCCAAATCGGGATGCCGCAAGTAGTCGGTGTGCAGCACCACCCGGTAATGGGCCTGGAAAACCTCGTCCAGCACCTGGGCGCGATACGACCATCGCCGCAGCTTGCCGAAATCCACCGGCCGGACCTGGACCTGGGGCGGCAGCACGAAGCCCATGCGGGCGGCGTCACTGCGCAGCAGCACGGTCACCGTCTCGCCCGGTTCGGCCAGGGCCAGGAAACGCGGCAGCACCACCGACAGCAACACGGTGTCGCCCAATCCGCCGGCGCTGATCACCAGCATGCCGGATGGCTGCCCCGGACGTCGCGTCAGCTTGCGGCGCAGACGCAGCCAGGTGTCCAGCAGATGATGCGGGCGCAACGGGGCCCAGCCTTCACGCGTAGGGGGCGTAGGATTTTTCTTCCACCAGCGCCGAGCCCAACAATTCGTTGACCTGGCGCTTGACCGCCGCCCGCTCGTCATTGGTGAAATAGACGGCTCGCGCCAGTTCGACGAACTTGGCGCCGAAATCCTTGGCCCGTTCGCAATCGCGGATGTCGTCCTCGATCACCCACAGCTTCTCGTTGATGGCCTTCAACTCGGCCGCCAGCTTGGCCAGTTCGCCGTGGTCGGG
The DNA here is from genome assembly GCA_020217035.1 of Magnetospirillum sp. Classification (GTDB taxonomy): domain Bacteria; phylum Pseudomonadota; class Alphaproteobacteria; order Rhodospirillales; family Magnetospirillaceae; genus Magnetospirillum. Next base: position 14,162 of record JAIWOG010000229.1, read on the forward strand.
GAATTCCCGTTCGCGCACCGCCACCAATTCGTTCAGTTCCTTGGTGACGTTGGCCAGCTTGGCGGCATCGGTCAGGCGCTCGGCCTTGATCTCCAGGATGGTGATCTTGTCGATGATTTCACCCCAGGACACCGGAACCAGAACGGACATGGCGATTTTCCCCTAGAAACACGATTTCGGCGCGGTTCTAGCAGATTTCCCCCCCCTCTAGAAGGGATGGCGCATCCAAGCCCTCTTTTCATGCCCCGCCAACTCCGACTATAGTCGTAACCGCCCTGGACAGGATTGGCCAAGTCGATGAAATATTTACGTAAAATTGTCTGCGTCGGATTGCTGGCCGCAGGCGGCGCCCAGGCCGAGGAAATCGGCAGCGTGTCGACCGTGTTCAAGATGCTGGGCCCCAACGACAAGATCGTCATCGAAGCCTTCGACGATCCCAAGGTGTCGGGCGTCACCTGCTATCTGTCGCGGGCCAAGAAGGGCGGTATCTCGGGTGGCCTGGGGGTGGCCGAGGACACCTCGGACGCCGCCATCGCCTGCCGCCAGGTCGGCCCCATCGCCTATACCGGCAAGATCAAGGACGGCGAGACGGTGTTCCAGAAAGACACCTCACTGTTGTTCAAGACCATCCAGGTGGTGCGTTTCCACGACAAGAAGCGCGATGTCTTGGTCTATCTGGTCTATTCCGACCGCATCATCGAGGGGTCGCCCAAAAACTCCATCTCGGTGGTGCCCGTCCCGCCGGGCCAAGGGAAATAGGTCATGGAACTGCCCGCCGACCAGCATTTGCTGTACAGCGACCTGACGTCGAAACTGGGCAAGCTGGCCGATCAGGACCAGCTGATCGCCTATATGGGTCAGGTGTTGCGCACGTTGTTGCGTCGCCAGGGCGATTCCGAATTCCGCGTCGCGGTGCAGGATTCCTTCATTTCCGGCCTGATGGGGCGCGACTGGGACGATCAACTGGCCCTGGCCCGCGAAGTGATCCTGATCGTCATCGCCAAGCGGCCGGAAATCGCCCTGGCCTGGCAACGCCAGCAAGGCGGCGACGACAACCCCCATCGCCGCGCCGCCGACCGCGGCGAAGCCCCCAAGGTGGTGGCCGACCCGGACCTGCCCGACCTGGACCTGATCGGGGCGGCGCCCGTGGTGCCGCCGCCGCCCAAACCGCCTTATTCCTTCGCCGCCGCCGAGGACAAGGTCATCGAGCATGTGGTGGAAACCTTGTCCCGCCGCCTTGCCTTGTTTCGTTTGCCGGTGGCCACTTTCCCGTCCGTCGCCTATGTGCACGAACAGGAATTCTTCCTGTTCTCGCCCATCTTCGCCCGGGTCACCGGTGAGTTCATGGCCGACATCATCCTGCCGTCGTGCCGCGACACCCTGGAGCGCCGGGTCTACAAGGCCATGAGCCGGGTCGCCACCACCCGACCCGACATGGGTCTGTCCGAGGTGAAATCCGACATGTGGGCGGTGGTGGTCGAACGCCTCAGCAAACTGGGCGGCCGCCTGAACGGGGCGCGCGGCAAGCTGGCTTTGCCCGCCGATGCCGGCGAGCCGCAATACCAGGAAGTCGAGGTGCCGGTGGACAGGCCGCGCGTGTTCCGGGTGCTGGGGGTGGGCTTCCGCATGGGCACGCGGACCGAGTTGAAGCGGGTCAAGGTCAAGCTCCGTTCCGCCAAGGAACTGGACAAGTATGAAATCGAGGCGCTGAACCTGATGTCGGTGCTGCGCGACCGCGCCGCCGAGGCCGGCCTGGACCTGCCGCAGGAATGCGATTTCGAGTTCCTGGCGGCGCTGTTCATGGTTGACGGCCGCCGTCTGGCCCAGACCGTCAAGGAGTTGATGGGGCTGGCCGAACACAAGGAAACCAGCCGCGCCTATCTGATGGAACGGCTGGGCGCGGTGGACGAAACCTTCGCCAACACCATTTCCGACGCCATCGCGCTTTTGCTGTTCCATGGCGCGGTGGGCGGCCCCTTCGGCTTCGCCGAATTGTACGAGACCGCCATCGGCTCCGCCCGCCACCAGGCGGTCCGCGCCCAGCAGCGCCCCTTCCTGACCGCCGAGCTCAGCCGCCGCCCCCGTGAACTGGCCTTCCAGGTGCGCGAAGTCATGCGCAAGCGTCTGGACGAGATGCGCATGGCCACCGCCTTGGCCGCCCTGTTCAACGTCTGGAACGTGCTGCCCAAGGCCAGTTTCGCCCAAAGCCTCGACGCCGCCCTGACCGTCTTCCGCGCCTTCCCCATCGCCTTCGCCGGCGATGCCGACGAAGCGGCGCTGTCGGCCATCGGCCAGCAGCTTTGCGCCATCCTGGCCGCCGACAAGGTGGACGTGGAAATGGCCAGCGCCGCCATCTTGCGGCTGTACAAGCCACTGGCGCAGCCAATGCCGATGGCGCCGGGCGCCTTCGTGGTTTAAAGACCGCACTTTTCTTGACTTCCAGGGGGAACTCAAACAGAGTCCGCTCTTTCCTTCGCACTTGCACGAAAGAGTCGTTTCATGGTTGCCATCACGCTTCCCGACGGCAGCGTCCGCGAGTTCCCCGGCCCGGTGACGGGTCTGGACGTGGCCAAGTCCATCGGTGCCGGCCTGGCCAAGGCCGCCCTTGCCATCCGTATCGACGGCGTGATGAAGGACCTGACCACCACCTTGACCACCGATTGCCAGCTTGCCATCGTCACCGCCAAGGACGGCGCCGACGCCCTGGAATTGCTGCGCCACGACGCCGCCCACGTGATGGCGGAAGCGGTCAAGGAACTGTATCCCGAGACCCAGGTCACCATCGGCCCGGCCATCGAGAACGGCTTCTACTACGACTTCGCCCGCCCGGTGCCGTTCACCCCGGAAGACCTGGAAAAGATCGAAGCCCGCATGAGGGAAATCGTCGATCGCGACGAAGCCATCGTGCGCGAGGAAATGAGCCGTGACGACGCGGTGAAGTTCTTTTCCGACATGGGCGAGAAGTACAAGGCCGAGATTATCGCCTCGATCCCCGAGGGCCAGCCCATCGGCCTTTATCGCCAGGGCAATTTCATCGACCTGTGCCGTGGCCCGCATCTGCCGTCGACGGCCAAGCTGGGCAAGGCATTCAAGCTGATGAAGCTGGCCGGCGCCTATTGGCGGGGCGATTCCAGGAACGAGATGCTGCAACGCATCTATGGCACCGCCTGGTTCGACAAGAAGGACCTGGACGCCTACCTGCACATGCTGGAAGAAGCGGAAAAGCGCGACCACCGCCGCCTGGGCCGCGAGATGAACCTGTTCCACCTGCAAGAAGAAGCCGTGGGCAGCGTGTTCTGGCACCAAAAGGGCTGGGCGCTTTACCGCACCGTCGAAGCCTATATGCGCAAGCGCCTGGAAGCCGAGAACTACCAGGAAGTCAAAACCCCGCAATTGGTGGACTTCTCGCTGTGGGAAGCCTCGGGTCACGCCGACAAGTTCTCGGAAAGCATGTTCACCATCAAGACCCAGGATGAACGCCATCTCGCGGTCAAGCCGATGAACTGCCCCTGTCACGTGCAGATTTTCCGCCAGGGCATCAAGTCGTACCGCGATCTGCCACTGCGCATGGCCGAGTTCGGCTCGTGCCACCGCTACGAACCGTCGGGTGCTCTGCACGGCATCATGCGGGTGCGCGCCTTCACCCAGGACGACGCCCACATCTTCTGCACCGAGGACCAGATCACCTCGGAAACCATCGCCTTCTGTCAGTTGCTGAAGACTGTCTACCAGGATTTCGGCTTCGCCGACGTGCGGGTCAAGTTCTCGGACCGTCCGGCCAAGCGGGCCGGCAGCGACGAGACCTGGGACAAGGCGGAAAACGCGCTTCTGGAGGCCGCCAAGGCCGCCGGCCTGGAAACCACGCTGAACCCCGGCGAAGGCGCCTTCTATGGCCCCAAGCTGGAATTCGTGCTGCGTGACGCCATTGGCCGCGACTGGCAGTGCGGCACGCTCCAGGTGGACTTCGTGCTGCCCGAACGTCTGGACGCCAGCTACACCGCCGAGGACGGCTCGCGCCGCCGCCCGGTCATGCTGCACCGCGCCGTGCTGGGCAGCTTTGAACGCTTCATCGGCATCCTGATCGAAAATTTCGCCGGACGTTTCCCGCTGTGGCTGGCCCCCACCCAGGTGGTGGTGGCGACCATCGTGTCGGACGCCGACGACTACGCGCAACATGTCGCCGCCAAGCTGAAAGCGGCGGGATTGCGGGTGGAAACCGACCTCAGGAACGAGAAGATCAACAAGAAGGTGGCCGAACACTCGGGCGCCAAGGTGCCGGTTCTGGTGGTGGTCGGCCGCCGCGAGGCGGAAGAAAACACCGTCGCGCTCCGCCGATTGGGCAGCCAAGGTCAAGAATTTGTTGCGCTTGACCAAGCGCTTGCTACACTCGTAAATGAAGCCGCGTCTCCGGCCTGACCCAAGGGTCAGCCGAAACGCGGATTTTCAACAGAATCGGGGCCTGATACCGCGGGGGTGACGCGGTTGTGCCCATATGTGTGCTCGAACCGATGGAGAAGTTTTCATAGCTAGGCCGCCAATGCAGACGCCGCCCAAAAACGACGGGCCGCGCGTCAACCGAGAGATCGACGTCCGCAGCATTCGACTGGTGGGCGCCGAAGGGGAGATGATCGGGGTCGTGTCCTTGCGCGAAGGACTGATCATGGCCGAAGAGGCCGGACTCGACCTGGTCGAGGTGTCCCCCAATGCCGACCCGCCGGTCTGCAAAATTCTGGACTACGGCAAGTTCAAGTACGAAGCCCAGAAGAAGAAGGCCGAGGCGAAGAAGAAGCAGAAGGTCATCGAGGTCAAGGAGATCAAGCTCCGCCCCAACATCGATGACAACGACTACGGCGTGAAGATGCGCGCCATGCGCAAGTTCCTGGAGGAAGGCGACAAGGTGAAGGTCACCCTGCGCTTCCGTGGCCGCGAATTGGCCCACCAGGATCTGGGCATGAAGGTGCTGGAACGCGTCCGTGACGACCTGGAAGACTTGGGCAAGATCGAACAGATTCCCAAGATGGAAGGCCGTCAGATGGTCATGGTCGTCGCCCCCAAATAAGGGTGAATTTTCCGGTTCGAGAGGGGTTGCGGAGAGCGCGTCTTTACGCTAGTCTCCGCGCCTCGCCACCGACCGGGGCGTTTCCTTTCTTGCGGAGAGGTGCCAGAGCGGTCGAATGGGCCGGTCTCGAAAACCGGTGTGGGTGCAAGCTCACCGTGGGTTCGAATCCCACCCTCTCCGCCA
>JAIWOG010000230.1 GCA_020217035.1 Magnetospirillum sp.
CCGGCCGAACGCATGGCTTCGATCTTGAAGTCGGCGGTGTCGTTGCCGCCCGAGATCACCGCGCCGGCATGGCCCATGCGGCGGCCCGGAGGAGCGGTACGGCCGGCGATGAAGCCCACCGTCGGCTTCTTGATCTTCGACGACTTCAACAGCTCGGCGCCCTGCACCTCGGCGTCGCCGCCGATCTCACCGATCATGATGATCGCTTCGGTTTCCGGATCAGCCAGGAACATTTCCAGGCTGTCCACGAAGTTGGTGCCGTTGATCGGGTCGCCACCGATGCCGATGCAGGTGGTCTGGCCCAGGCCGGCGGCGGTGGTCTGCGCCACGGCTTCATAGGTCAGGGTGCCGGAACGCGACACGATGCCGACCTTGCCGCGCTGGTGAATGTGACCGGGCATGATGCCGATCTTGCATTCGCCAGGGGTGATGACGCCCGGGCAATTGGGGCCGATCAGGCGGGTCTTGGAGCCCTGGAGGGCGCGCTTGACGGTCAGCATGTCGGCCACCGGGATACCCTCGGTGATGCAGACGGCCAGCTCGATCTCGGCGTCGATGGCTTCCAGGATGGCGTCGGCGGCGAACGGCGGCGGCACATAAATCACGCTGGCGTTGGCGCCGGTCTTGGCGACGGCTTCGGCGACGGTGTCGAACACTGGCAGGTCCAGGTGCTTGGTGCCGCCCTTGCCGGGGGTCACGCCGCCGACCATCTTGGTGCCGTAGGCGATGGCCTGTTCCGAGTGGAAGGTGCCCTGGGCGCCGGTGAAGCCCTGACAGATCACCTTGGTGTTGGAATTAACGAGAACGGCCATGTTATGCGGCCTCCTTGACGGCCTTGACCACCTTCTCGGCGGCGTCGGCGAGGTTGTCGGCGGCAATGATCGGCAGACCCGACTGCGCCATGATCTTCTTGCCCAGTTCCACGTTGGTGCCTTCCAGACGGACGACCAGCGGGACGTTCAGGCTGACTTCGCGGGCGGCGGCGACGACGCCTTCGGCGATGACGTCACAACGCATGATGCCGCCGAAGATGTTGACCAGGATGCCTTCCACGTTGGGATCGGACAGGATCAGCTTGAAGGCGGTGGTGACGCGTTCCTTGGTGGCGCCACCGCCGACATCCAGGAAGTTGGCCGGCTCGGCGCCGTACAACTTGATGATGTCCATGGTGGCCATGGCCAGGCCGGCGCCGTTAACCATGCAGCCGATGGAGCCGTCCAGCTTGATGTAGTTCAGACTGTGACGGGCGGCTTCCAGTTCCGCCGGATCTTCTTCCGACTCGTCACGCATCTCTTCGATGTCCTTGTGACGGAACAGCGCGTTGTCGTCGAAGTTCACCTTGGCGTCCAGCGCGATCAGCTGGTCGTCGCCGGTGACCACCAGCGGGTTGATCTCGACGATCGAGCAGTCCAGGTCCATGAACGCCTTGTACATGGCGGCCATGAACTTGACGGCGGCGCCGACCTGCTTGCCGGAGAGCCCCAGGCCGAAAGCCAGCTGGCGGCCATGGTACTGCTGGAAGCCCTGCACCGGGTCGATGGCGACCTTCAGGATCTTTTCCGGGGAATGATGGGCGACCTCTTCGATCTCCATGCCGCCCTCGGTGGACGCCATGATGGTGACGCGCGAAGTGCCGCGGTCGATCAGCATGCCCAGATACAGCTCGCGACGGATGTCGCAGCCCTGTTCGATGTAGACGCGCTTGACTTCCTTGCCCTGCTCGCCGGTCTGCTGGGTCACCAGCACCTTGCCCAGCATGGCGTCGGCGGCGGCGCCGACTTCCTCGACGGACTTGACGACGCGCACGCCGCCCTTGCCCGAATCGTCACCCTTGAACTTGCCCTTGCCGCGGCCACCAGCGTGGATCTGCGACTTGACGACCCACACCGGGCCGCCCAAATCCTTGGCCACCTGGATGGCCTCGTCGGGGGTGTAAGCGACGCCGCCCTTCAGCACGGCGACGCCGTACTTGGCCAGCACCTGCTTGCCCTGATACTCATGGATATTCATTGGTTTTCGCTCCCCTGAAGCGCTTACATCAGACCCTTGGCCACAGCCACCAGGCTGCGCACGGCGTCGGCGGACTTGTCGAAAGCGGCCTGTTCCTCGGCGGTCAGCTCGATCTCGACCAGACGTTCCACGCCGCCTTCGCCGATCACCACCGGAACGCCGACATAGATGTCGTCCTTCTGGCCGAACTGGCCGGCCTTGACCAAGGCGGCAACCGGCAGGACGCGCTTCTTGTCCTTCAGATAGGCTTCGGCCATGGCGATGCCCGAGGCGGCCGGAGCGTAGAAGGCCGAACCGGTCTTCAGCAGACCGACGATCTCGGCGCCACCGTCACGGGTGCGCTGCACGATCTGGTCCAGCTTTTCCTGGGTGGTCCAGCCCATCTTGACCATGTCCGGCAGCGGGATGCCGGCGACGGTGGAGTAGCGGGTCAGCGGCACCATGGTGTCGCCGTGGCCACCCAGCACGAAGGCGGTGACGTCTTCCGGCGAGACGTTGAATTCTTCGGCCAGGAAGTGGCGGAAGCGGGCCGAGTCCAGCACGCCGGCCATGCCGACGACCTTGTTGGCCGGCAGGCCGGAAGCCTGCTGCAGCACCCACACCATCACGTCCAGCGGGTTGGTGATGACGATGACGAAAGCGTCGGGGCAGTTTTCCTTGATGCCCTGGCCGACGGCCTGCATGACCTTGGTGTTGATGCCGATCAGGTCGTCGCGGCTCATGCCGGGCTTGCGCGGAACGCCGGCGGTGACGATGACCACGTCCGAGCCCTTGATGGCGGAATAGTCGTTGGCGCCGGAATAACGGGCGTTCACGCCTTCGACCGGGGTCGATTCGGCGATGTCCAGGCCCTTGCCCTGGGGAATGCCCTCGGCGATGTCGAACATCACCACATCGCCCAGCTCCTTCAGGCCGATGAGGTGGGCCAGCGTGCCGCCGATGTTACCGGAGCCAACGAGAGCGATCTTCTTGCGTGCCATGGATAAACTTCCCTCGAGCGTGTTCGATGTTTTACGAACGGGTGGTTCTGGACGAACGGGTGGGCCGCGACGCATCGCAGCATGCGCCTTGGAGGGCTTAGGTAACCCGATTCGCCGCCAAGAGCAAGCCTGTTGGCAGAGTCAGAAGCGATATTAGAAGTTTCTGATATTGCCGATTTTCTCGCGGGTTGCGGCGCAACAAGTGATGATTCGCAGCTAAACCCTTGGACTCCTTCAAGATTGACCTACCCGGGACAGGTTTTGGCCTACCCATAGGGGTGGTTGGTGGCGGGTGGGGCGCTTCAATCCAACCCCACCAGCGAGCGTGCGAAAGCGTTCGGATCGAAGGGACGCAAATCCTCGGCCTTCTCGCCGACGCCGATGGCGTGCACCGGCAGGGCGAACTTTTCCGCCAAGGCCACCAGCACGCCGCCGCGCGCCGTGCCGTCCAGCTTGGTCAGCACCAGGCCGGAGACGGAAACGATGTCCTTGAACACCTCGACCTGGGAATGGGCGTTCTGGCCGACGGTGGCGTCCAGCACCAGCAGCACGTCGTGGGGCGCGGTTTCGTCCTGCTTCTTGATGACGCGCACCACCTTGCGCAGTTCTTCCATCAGATCGGCCTTGTTCTGCAGCCGTCCGGCGGTGTCAATGAACAGAAGGTCGTCGCCCCGCGCCGCCGCTTCGGCCATGGCGTCGAAGGCCAGGCCGGCCGCGTCGGCGCCGGTGTCGCGGGCGAAGACCGGACAATTGGTGCGCTCGCCCCACACCTTCAACTGCTCGACGGCGGCGGCGCGGAAGGTATCTCCGGCGGCCAGCGACACCTGCCTTCCCTGGTCCTTGAACAGCTTCGCCATCTTGCCGATGGTGGTGGTCTTGCCCGAGCCGTTGACGCCGACCACCAGCACCACATGGGGCTTGCGGGTGAAATCCGGCTCCAGCGGCTTGGCGACGGGGGCCAGGATCTGCGCCACTTCCTCGGCCAGCACCTGCTTGATCTCGTCGGCGGAAACGTCCTGGCCGAAACGGGTCTTGGCCAGCCGCTTGGTCACCCGCGCCGCCGTGCCGACGCCCAAATCGGTGGTGATCAGCAGGTCTTCCAGGTCTTCCAGCGCCTCGTCGTCCAGCTTGCGCTTGGTGAACAAATCACCCAAGCCCTGGGTCAGCTTCGACGACGACTTGGTCAGGCCGGTCTTCAGCCGCGACAACCAGGATTGCGGCGCCTCGGCGACGATTTCCGCCGGGCGCGGGTCGTCGGCGGTGGCCACGTCCTCCTCGGGTTCGGGCGCGGGGGGCACGGTGACGGCATCGGCTTCGGATGGCGGGGCCGCATCCTCGGACTTGCCGCCGAACAACCTGCCGAACAATCCCTTGCCGCTCATGCCCTGATCCTTGCCTTAAAGTGGTTCGCCCACCAACACCCCGCCGTCACGACCGACGACGCGAACGTGTGCCATACTGCCTTCGGCCGGGGCACTTGTCACCCGCACCGGCAGGTAATGGGCGCAAAAGCCCTGGCCGTCCTTTTCCACCAGCACCTGGGCGGCCTTGCCCAGACGCGACTCCAGGAACGCATCCATGGCAAGCTGCCCCTTGGCCCGCAGCCGGGCGGCGCGATCCTTCACCACGTCGCCGGGCACTTTCGGCATGCGGGCGGCGGACGTGCCGGGGCGCGAGCTGAAGGGAAAGACGTGCAGGTGTGTCAGCCCCGCTTCGTCCACCAGATCCAGGGACTTCTGGAACATGGCTTCGTCCTCGGTGGGGAAGCCGGCGATGATGTCGGCACCCAAGGCCACGTCACCGCGCAGGTCACGCAGCGTTTTCGCCAGGGTGATGACGTCGTCGCGCAGATGGCGCCGCTTCATGCGTTTCAGCACCATGTCGTCGCCGGCCTGGGCCGACAGGTGGAAATGCGGCATCAGCCGTTCTTCCTCGGCCACCAAGCGCAACAAATCGTCGTCCACCTCCACCGGGTCCAGGGACGACAAGCGCAGGCGGGGAAGCTCGGGGACCTGCGCCAACAGGCGGCGCGCCATCTGGCCAAGACTGGGCTGCCCCGGCAGATCGCCGCCATAGGCGGTGATGTCGACGCCGGTGAACACCACTTCGGAAAAGCCCTGGGCCACCAGGGCACGGACCTGATCGACGATGCGGCCCATGGGCACCGATCGGTTGTTGCCGCGGCCAAAGGGAATGATGCAGAAGGTGCAGCGATGGTCGCAGCCGGTCTGCACCTCGACGAAGGCCCTGGCCCTTCCTTCGAAGCCGGACACCAGATGTTCGGCGGTTTCGCGCACCACCATGATGTCGGACACCACGATGCGGTCCTGGGGCGGGGTGGTGAAGATGGTGGGCTGCATCTTCTCGGCATTGCCCAGCACCTGATCCACTTCCGGCATGGCGGCGAACTTGTCGGGGCTGACTTGCGCGGCGCAGCCGGTGACCACGATCCGCGCGTTGGGATGGTCGCGCCTGAGCTTGCGGATGGTTTGGCGGGCCTGACGCTCGGCTTCCGAGGTCACCGCGCAGGTGTTGACGATCACCGTCTCGACGCCCGATTCCACGGCTTGCGCGTGTTCGCGCATCACCTCGGATTCATAGGCGTTGAGCCGACAGCCGAAAGTGACGATCTTGGTTTTGTCGTCGCTCATTCCCACAAGCTGGAATCCAGCCGCCCTTCCGCCACCAGCGCCACCGGGCCGGTCATCAGCACGTGGTCGTCGGGCAGCCATTCGATGGACAACGTGCCACCATCCAGGATCACATCGGCCTTGCGGCCGGTCAGACCGCGCCGGGCGGCGGCCACCAGGGTGGCGCAGGCGCCGGTGCCGCAGGCGCTGGTGATGCCGGTGCCGCGTTCCCACACCCGCATGCGGATGCGGTCATGCGACAACACTTGGGCCGCTTCGATGTTGGCGCGTTCGGGGAAGAAGTCGTGGTGTTCGAGAACCGGCCCCAGGGCGGCCAGGTCGATCTTGGCCACGTCGTCGACGAAGAACACCGCGTGCGGGTTGCCCATGCTGACCCCCACCGGGTTCTGCAACGCGCCGATGCCGATGCCCATGTTCAAGGTGTCCACAGCCTTGGCCACCGGAATCTCGCGCCAGTCCAGCCGCGCCGGCCCCATGTCCACCGCCACCAGCTTGTCCCCGCGGCGTTCGGCGTCCAGCAGCCCGGCCCGGGTCTCGATGACCACCCGGTCGCCGCCGCCCTGTTCCATCAACAGCCAAGCGACGCAACGGGTGGCGTTGCCGCAGGCCGAGGTCTGCGATCCGTCGGCGTTCCACAGGCTCATCCAGGCGTCCGACAACTTGGAGCGAGCCGGTTCGATCACCACCAACTGGTCGCAGCCGATGCCGGTGCGACGGTCGGCGATGGCCCGGGTCATGGCCGGGGTCAACACCAGCGGGTGGGCGCGGGCGTCCAGGACGACGAAGTCGTTGCCCAGGCCGTGCATCTTGCGAAACGGAAGTGCGGTTTGGTCGGTCATGCCCCGGTTATATGGGGGGCGTGGCCGCCAAGTCCAGTGGCTCGGTCACGCCCGCACCTCGGCCAGGAACTTCCGCACCTCGCTGCGCAGCAACTCGGTATGCCCGCCCAGGGTCTCGGCGGCGCCGGAAACCACCCTTGCCGCCTGTTCGGCCCGCTGGGTGGCGTGCAGCACCTCGCCGATATTGGCGCTGACCTGGTCGGTGGAAGCCGAGGTCTCGGCGACGTTGCGGCTGATTTCGGCGGTGGCGGCTTCCTGTTCCTCGACCGCCGCGGCGACGGCGGCCGAAATCTCGTTGATGCCGGCGATGGATTCGGTGATGCCTTGGATGGCGGCCACCGACGCCCGGGTGGCGTTCTGGATGGCGCCCACCTGGTCGATGATTTCCTGGGTGGCCTTGGCGGTTTGGGTGGCCAGCGACTTCACCTCGTTGGCGACCACGGCGAATCCCTTGCCGGCGTCGCCGGCGCGGGCCGCCTCGATGGTGGCGTTCAACGCCAGCAGATTGGTCTGGCTGGCGATTTCCTGGATCAGCTTGACCACCTCGCCGATGCGCTCGGCCGAACTGCGCAAGCCGTCCACCTGATGGTTGGTGGACCGTGCCTGCTCCACCGCCTCGCGGGTGGCGGTGGCCTGGCCTTGGACCTGGCGGGCGATCTCGCGGATGGACGAGGCCAGTTCCTCGGTGGCGGCGGCGGTGGACTGCACACGGGCCGAGGTGTCGGTGGCGGCATGGGCGACGTCGTCGCTGCGCGACGCGGTCTCGGCGGCCACCTCGGTCATGGTGCCGGCCGACACCATCAGCGACTGGGCGCTTTCCCCCACTTCCTCGACGAAGCGGGCCATCCGTTCGTCGAATTCCGAGACCGCCTTCTCCTTGCGCATCATGGTCTCGATCCGGGTCTGGCTGTCGACGCTGGAAGTGGCGCTCAACAATTCGGCGCCGATCAGCCGTTCCTTGAAGAACTGGATGGCGCGGGCCAGTTCGCCCAGTTCGTCGCGCAATTGCTGTCCCGGAATCTCGACCGTGCGGTCGCCATCGGCCAAGCGCTTGGTGGCGTTGCGGGCCGCCAGCAGCGGCGGCACCACGCCGGCGACGATGACCAGCGCCAACAGGCCGGACAGCGTCACCACGCCGACCAACAGGCCGGTCTGGATCCAGGTCGAGGAAACCAGCTGGTCCAACTCGGTCTGGGCCAGGGTCCGCAACTCGTCGGCGACCACGTCCTCGACCTTCTTCATCAGATCGATGCGTCGGGTGGTGGTCTTGAACCAATCCGGGGCCTTGATGTCGTTCAGAGTTCCGGTGAACGGCGAATCCATGGCCACCGACCGCCAATCGGCGACGATCTTTTCCGATTCGTCCTGGCGGGCGGCTTCCAACGCCTGCAACGGCGCGGCGCCGGCGATCTTGCGGAAGGTGTGGAAAAAGGCGTTCTGCTCGGCCATCAGTTCGACCAGACGGCGATGCAGTTGCGGCGTGAACTTGCCGGCGGCGAAGCCGGCGGAGCCGGTGGCGCGTTCCTGGCCGGCCCGTTCCTTGGCGTTGATCACCGCGTTGTAGGCGGTCATCACCCGGGTGACCGCCACGTCATCGGCCAGCCGCCCCATGCCTTCCACCACCCCGATCTGGTTGGCGATGGCCTGGGTGTAATAGCCGATGGCCTTGGGCACCGCCAAGGATTGCTCGTCCACGCCCTTGCGGATGGCGGGCAATTGTTCCAATTCGGCCACCGCCTTGCCGACCCGGTCGGCGTCCTCGGCCGGCAGGGCGGCGGCGACAACGGCGGCAGCTTGGCGGAAGGCCGCCAGGCGGGTATCGGTATCCTGGCGCTGCGCCGCCAGTTCCTTGCCGAACTGGGTTCCCTTGCTGCCCAGGAACAGGGCGGACGAGCCGCGTTCCTTTTGCATCTCGTGGACCAGAGCGCTGCCGACGGTGCTGAACTCGGCCAGCTTGACGATGGCGCGCTGCCGTTCGATGCGGCCGAAGGCGCCGATCAGGTCGCCGGCAACCAAGGCGACGATCACCGCCAGCGGCACCGCCGTCAGCAACACCACGCGCGTCTTCAGGGACAACACGTCCATCCGCGCCGACAGACGGGTCAACAGGTTGCGCGGCGTCGCCGTGCGCAGATCGGCCACGCCCTTTTCAAGGAAAAAATCCCTGAGTTTCAGGTCGTTGCCGACCACATGGTTGATGAACCACGCCTTCAGGAATTCCTGCACCGCGTGGGCGGCGGCTTCGTCGTCCTCGGCGGCCAGGGCTTGCAGTTCGCGCAGACGCCCCAAGGTGGTGGAATGTTGCTGGGCGTGGTCATCGGCCTCGGGATAGCCGCATTGGCGCAGCAGGGCCTCTTCACGGGTGAAATGCTCGGCCACATGGGTGCCCAGGCGGTCAAGCACCGAGACCACGACGGCGCCGCCACGCTTTTCGTCGATGGCTTTCCCCAGATCGTTGATCAGGTCAACCAGGGCATGGTGGTCGGCGTCCAGCGACGACACACCGACGCTGAGCTCGTCACTCCAGCGCAACACCGCCATGGAACCCTCCTGCTTATCGTCCTTCGCCCCCCGGAGGGAGTTACACTTTCAGGAAAATAGCAGAAACGAACAGGGATACAGTATGCACTTTAGACTTAGACGGGCCTAAAATAGGACGTATTGCCCAACACCTTTGGCGGAGCCGCCCCCCGCCTTCCCCTTTTTCCGGTCGGGGACCACCATTTCGGCAATGTTTGGCCGCGCCAGCGGGGGGACATGGACCGGCACAGTCATCACGTGCGCCTGGGCCTGGGCTTGGGCGGTGGCCAAATCCACCTTCAGCGCATGGTTGGCGTGGCTCAGGCGCCGGTTCTCGGCCTCCAACCGCATGCGGCGACTTTCCGCCTCGGACAGACGCAGGGCCAGTTGGCCGGCTTCCGCCAGGGCTTGGCGGAATTGCTCTTGCAGACTCTCCTGATGATGATGGACGCGCTGCGCCTCGGCGCGGGCTTGGTCCAGTTCGGCCCGCAGGCGGATCAACTCGGCGGCGTCGCGGGCGGCGTCGGCCAGATTGGGCGCCGAAGCGGCCGAAGCGGGCCGACCTTGGCGCAACTTTTCGTTCTCGGCCCGCAGATGACGCACCTCGTTGCGAAGATCGAAGACCGCGTCCTTCAGTGCTTCGTCGCCCCCTTCGCCAAGACGGGCGGCCAGGGCGACGAAATCCATCCCATGGCCGTCCAAAAGGCGGCGGGCGGTGCGCAGGGCATGCACCGCCTCGGCTTCGTTGTCCGAAGCGGCCAGGGCCAGCACCTTGGCCAGCTTTTGCGCATCCATGGGCGACATCTCGGGGACCAGAGCAGTAAGAGCCACCAAATACTGATTCGCCCGAATCCTGAAATCAATCGCTTTCTGTCTGGTAGCGGCTGATTTCCACCAGATTGCCGTCCGGGTCACGCACATAAAGCGAGGTGATGGGACCCACGGCGCCGGTGCGTGCCACCGGCCCCTCTTCGACGGCGATGCCGGCGGCGGCCAAGCG